>NZ_JAODNI010000067.1 GCF_025465255.1 Pseudonocardia sp. | reverse complement strand
CGCTGCCGACGGGTCATCGGAGCTGCCGAGCAGACCCATTATGGGGGTCAAGGCGCCGGCTCTGGCGGCGCGGGCCTGCCACGCCGGCCCCGCTCGGCTCGCGCGCTCCTGCCTCCGGCCCGCGCGGCCGGCGGACCCAGCTACCCGGCCCTACCTGCCGCAGGGGCGAGATCAGTCCACGGGCACATCCGGTGTCGTCGCCGCGCCCCCGGCGGCAAGGCAGAACGGGTGTCCAGCCGGATCGATCATCACACGGAACCGATCGCCGCCAGGCTGCGAGTCGGCGCAGACGGCCCCGAGAACCACTGCCTGTCGCTCGGCCTCGTCGAGGTCATCAACGACGAAATCCAGGTGCAGCCGCCTGGGTGCGTCCGTGTTGGGCCATGGGGGAGGTGCCGAGTTCGTGACCCGTTGAAAGTCGAGGCGGACCGTCGCGTCGGGCAGGGTCAGCACCACGAAATCCTCATTAGAGGCCGTCAGCCGACCACCCAAGAAGCTGCGGTAGAAGTGTGCCAGAGAGCGAGGGTCCGGACAGTCCAGAGTCACCGCTAGGAGTTGGCCGCCGGAAACCACCGAGTCACTCTCCGATCGCTGAGCTTACGTCGTGAGCCTCGACGAGCTGTGTCGCGCGCTGGCCGCGCACCTCAACGCCCGGTTCGCGCCGGACAGGACCGCGGGGCCTGGATGACACGGCGGACGACGAACCAGGGGCCGCCGTGCTGGCGGCGATCCGCAGCCGCCGGGTGGTGCGGGCGATGACCGACGAGCCCGTCGAGCGGGAGACGCTCGAGGCGATCCTCGACGCCGGCCGCTGGGCGCCCACCGCCGGCAACCGGCACCTGCAGCGCTTCGTCGCCACCGCCCCCCCGCGACCCTGCGCGTGCTGCGCATGGTGTCCCCGGGCATGCTCCAGCACCCGGCCGCGGCGATCACGATCTGCACCGACCGCCGCCTCGCCGCGGAGTACGGATTCCCGCCGGATGCGGCCGGCCCGGACGTGGACGTCGGCACGGCCGCGGCCACCCTCATGCTCGCCGCTCACGCGCTGAACATCGGGGCCGGACCCGTCACTTCCTTCAGCCGCGCAGCCGTCGGCGTCGTCCTGCGAGTTCCGGACGGCTGGTGCCCCGAGCTCGTCGTCCGCCTCGGCCACCCCGCGCACGGCGGACCGGCCCCGCTCCGCGGGCGACCTCGCACGACCTGGCGCGACCTCACCACGTGGGTCCCGCCGGAAGCGGAGCGCTGAGCTCCGCCGGGCGCCGGAGACCCTGTCCTGTCAGGCCCTGCAGGCCCGCAGGGAGTGGTGTCGGCGGGTCCAGGTCACAGGTCCCACCGGGTCTCAGAATTCGGGTGGTCAACCGCCGACCGAGTGTCGGCCCGCTCGCCGTGTCTCGCGCGGCTCCTCCGGGCCGGCCCACGCACGGAAGCCCGACCATGAACACCGCCAGCGCACCCGAAGTCCTCCGCACCGACATCCCCGCCCGGCTCGACAGATTGCCCTGGTCGCGCTTCCACCGGCGGATCGTCATCGGCCTCGGGGCCGTGTGGGTCCTCGACGGTCTCGAGGTCACGATCGTCGGTGCCGTGGCCTCCCGGCTGACCGAGCCGGGCAGCGGGATCACGCTGAACTCCGCGGACATCGGGACCGCCGCGGCCGTCTATGTCGCCGGGGCCTGCATCGGTGCGTTGTTCTTCGGCCAGCTCACCGACCGCATCGGGCGCAAGAAGCTCTTCATGATCACGCTGGTCGTCTACCTCGTCGCGACGGTCCTGACGGCGTTCGCGTTCGCCCCGTGGTACTTCTTCCTGTGCCGGTTCTTCACCGGCGTCGGCATCGGCGGGGAGTACTCCGCCATCAACTCCGCCATCGACGAGCTCATCCCCTCGCGCGTCCGCGGGCAGGTCGATCTCGCGATCAACGGCAGCTACTGGGTCGGTTCCGGGCTGGGTGCACTGGCCGCGCTGCTGCTGCTCGACCAGTCCCTGTTCGCGTCGGACATCGGCTGGCGGTTCGCCTTCGGGCTCGGCGCCGTGCTCGGCATCGGGATCCTGCTGGTGCGCCGGCACGTACCGGAGAGTCCACGGTGGCTGTTGTTGCACGGCCGGGTGCGGGATGCCGAACGCATCGTCGAGCAGGTCGAGGACGAGGTGCGCGCGGAGACAGGGGCGGGACTACCCCCGCCCGCCTACGCGATCACCATCCGGATGCGCGGCAATATGCGGTACCGGGACCTGGTCGCGCTCGCGTTCCGGCGCTACCCCAACCGCGTGCTCCTGGGTCTCGCGCTGTTCATCGGGCAGGCGTTCCTCTACAACGCCGTGGTGTTCGACCTCGGGACGTTGCTGAGCGGCTTCTTCGGCGTCAGCTCGTCCTCGGTCCCCCTCTACATGGTCCTGTTCGCGGCGAGCAACTTCTTCGGCCCGCTGCTGCTGGGCCGGCTGTTCGACAACGTCGGGCGGATCCCGATGATCTCGGGCACCTACCTGGGCTCGGCCGTACTGGTCGTCGTGCTCGGCGTCCTGCTGCGCAACGGCAGCCTCACGACGGGCACGTTCATGGTGCTGCTCCTGGCGGCGTTCTTCCTCGCCTCCGCGGGGGCGAGCTCCGCGTACCTCACCGTGAGCGAGATCTTCCCGATGGAGGTCCGCGGGCTCGCGATCGCGTTGTTCTACGCGGTCGGGACGGCGGTGGGTGGCATCACCGGACCGCTGCTCTTCGGGAACTTCATCCACAGCGGCAACGTGAACCTTGTCGCGCTCGGCTTCTTCGTCGGTGCCGCGGCGATGGCGATCGGCGGTATCGCCGAGCTGTTCCTCGGGGTGCGGGCCGAAGGGCAGTCGCTGGAGAACATCGCCACGCCGCTCACCGCCGAGGAGGCGGAGGCCGACCCGCACGAGCAGGGCGCCATCCTGGCCGCGCGAGAGCCCGCGCGGACGACCGATCAGGAGCATCAGGCCGCACGCGAGCGCAACCTGCGGATCGTGCGACGGGCGGCCGAGCGCGCCGAACACGAGCGGCACGGGGCGAGACGTGTCCGCCCCGGCCCGGGGTCGGCGTTCTACTCACCCGGCCAGATCGGCTCGGCGGGAACCACGAGCCGGTGGTCGGCCGCCTCGGACGAGGCCCTGGACCGGGAGCTCGAGGTGATCGGCCGTGCGGTGGACCGGCACGGCCCGATGCGGCGCGGAGCCCTTGCAGGCTATGTCGACGGCCGTCGCTGGGGCCCGCTCCGCTTCCAGCGCGCTCTGCGGCAGGCGGTGGCGGAGGGACGGGTGCAGCGGATCTCCGGTGACGCCTACGGCTCGCGCGGGCCGGCCGGCACGTCGGAGACCATCTCCTCCGATCGTTGAGCCCCGCCCCGGCGTCGCAGGCGCGGGGACATCGGCCTCGGGTCACTCGCCCGGTGGGACGCTGCGCGGCCCGCGCCGGAGCCGCTCCTGCGGGGTGACGACCGAGAAGTCGACGGGAACCGAACCGGGGCGCGTCTCGTCGCCCGGGACGCCGGGGAGCGCATCGGGGTGCTCGGTGCGCAGGAAGGCGATCAGCTGCTCGCGGATCTCGCAGCGCAGGTCCCAGTTGCTGGGCGCGTCCGCGGACGAGGCCAGGACGCGCACGACCATGGTCCACGGGGTCGAGTCCACGACCTGCAGGACCCAGTCCCGCCGGTCCCACAGGGGCGACAGCTCGACGATCCGGCGGGTCTCGGCGCGCAACTCCTCGACGGGGGCCGTGTAGGCCAGGTGCAGCTCTACCGACCCGAGGACGCGTGCCTCGTTGCGCGTCCAGTTCTGGAACGGTGTGGTGATGAAATAGGCCGTCGGCAGCATGAGGCGCCGCTCGTCCCACAACCGCACGACGACGTGGGTCAGGGCGAGCTCCTCGATCCGGCCCCACTCGTCTTCGACGACCACCACGTCGTCGAAACGGAGCTGGTCGCTCAGCGCCAGCTGGAGCCCGGCGAGCACGTTGCGCAGGGTGGTCTGCGCGGCAAGGCCGGCAATGGCCCCGGCGACTCCCGCCGACGCGAGGAGGGACGTGCCGAGCGCATGCAGCGAGTCGAACGTCATGAGCATGGTGCCGAGAGCCAGCACGGCGACGATCGCCGCGGTCAGACGGCGGAGCACGCCGATCTGGGTGCGGACCTTCCGGACCCGCCGGTTGTTCTGGACGTCCATGGGGAGCCGGCGGAACGCCATGTCCTCGATGACGTAGAGGACCCCGATCACCATCCAGGCCGCGGCACCGATGAGCGCGAGCAGGAGTACCTGGTGCAGGGCGCTGCTGATGGGGCCGTCCGCGGGCACGGCGGTGTAGAGCGCGTAGACCAGCAGCAACAGCATCCAGGCCTTGTGGCAGCGCCTGTGCAGCAGGCCCAGCACGTAGTAGTGGTACCGACGTGTCGCCCAGTGGATGACGAGGCTGGACACCCGGCCGACGACCAGCGCGCCGGCGGCCCACGCCGCCACAGTCCCGATCTCGCGCAGAACCTGCTCAGTCGGCACGATGCGCACTCCCGGGTCCGCGGTCCGCCCAGCGTTCGAGGTCCCACATGCGCCGGTAGGGCCCGGGGACGGTCAGCATGTCCCCGTGCGTTCCGCGCTGGACCACCCGCCCGCCGTCCAGGACGACGACCTCGTCGACCGCGCCGAGCATCGCCAGTCGGTGGGTCACGAGCAGCGTCGTGCGTCCCGCCGTCGCAGCCAGGAGGTCGGCGGTGAGGGTGTCCGCCGTCGCGGTGTCGAGGTGCTCGGCGGGCTCGTCGAGCAGCAGGACCGGGGGGTCCGCGAGCAGGGCGCGGGACAACGCGATCCGCTGCCGCTGCCCGCCGGAGATGCGCGACCCGTGCTCGCCGACGCACGTCGCGAGCCCGTCCGGGAGCTCGCGGACCCAGGTCAGCAGCCGAGCGGTGGCGAGAGCCGCGTCCAGCTCCTCCGGCGTGGCGGTCCGGCGCGCGAGCAGGATGTTCTCGCCGATGGTCGTGTCGAACAGATGGGCATCCTGGGCGCAGAGCTTCACCACCTGCCGGACGTCGTCCCCGGCGAGCACCGTGACGTCGGTGTCGTTCAGCGTGACGCGGCCCCCGGTCGGATCCAGGAACCGGAGCAGCACCGCGACCAGCGTCGACTTGCCCGAACCGCTCGGACCGACGATGGCCACCCGCCGGCCGGGCCGCAGCTCGAGGTCCACCCCGTCAAGGGCGGGTGCGCGCACGCCGGGCCACGCGGCGCGGAGCCGGTGCAGCCGCAGCGTGTACGGCGCATCGGGCAGGGGCTCCGGCTCGGGCGGCTCGCGCACCGGATCCGGCCGGTCGAGCACGTCCACCACTCGGTCGGCCGACCGGCGCACGCGCTCGGTGTGCTGGGCGATCTGCGGCAGGGTGCCCATCGCCTCGAAGGCGGCCAACGGCGTCAGGACGACCACCGCGAGCGCCACCCCGCCGAGCGCGCCGCCCCGCACCGCGGCCACGCCCACCACGAGCGCACCACAGACGGTGAGTCCTCCGGCGAGGGTGGCCAGGCCGGTGCTCAGCCCCGCCGCCCCGGCCGACGACGTCTCCGCGCGGACCAGCTCCCGGTCGAGCGCCGCCACCCGGGCCGACCGGCGATCCGCCGCGCCGCATCCGACCAGGTCGGGCAGGCTCCGCAGCAGCTCCACGACGGCCGCGGACAGCGTGCCTCGCACCGGGGCGACGCGTCGCTCGGCCCGCCGTCCCGTCCGGCCCGCCAGCCACGGCACCGCGACCGTCGCGGCGAGCAACCCGACGAGGAGCACGAGCGCCGCAGGCGGCAGCAGCCACGCCAGCAGCCCGATCGCCCCGGCGCCGACCAGCGCGCCGACGGCGGACGGCAGGAGCACCCGCAGGAACAGATCCTGCTGCGCGTCGACGTCGGCGACGAGCCGGGCGAGCAGATCCCCGGACCGGTAGGCGGGCAGGCCGGCGGGCGCGATGCGTTCCAGCCGCTGCCAGACCGCGATCCGCAGCTCGCGGAGCACCCCGAACGCGCCGCCGTGGGACAGCAGCCGCTCGGCGTATCGGGCGACCCCACGCGCGAGGCCGAACGCGCGGACGCCGACGATCGCCACCAGCAGGAAGAGGATCGGGGGGTGCTGGGCCGCCCGGGAGATCAGCCAGGCGGACGCGGCCACGAGTCCCAGTCCGGACCCGAGCGCGAGCGCCCCGGCGAGCGCCGCGAGCACGAACCACCCGCGCACCGGCCGGCCGAACGCCGCAACGCGCCGCACGGCGCCCCTGCGCCCGCCCGGCGTCACGTCGGCACCGCGATCCGGTCGAGGTGGGCGACCCGGTCGGCGAGTGCCAGCGGCGCGGGGCGGTGCGTGATCAGGACGACTGTGCGGGTGGCGATCTCCGCGCCGAGGGCCTCGACCACCGCGCGCTCGCTCGTGGCGTCCAGCCCGCTCGTCGGTTCGTCCAGGACGAGAAGCGGCGCGGTGGCCAGGAGGGTCCGGGCCAGGGCGATCCGCTGCCGCTGGCCTGCCGAGAGCCCGGCGCCCTGCTCGCCGAGGACCGTCTCCACGCCCTGCTCGAGCCCGTCGACGAAGTCGACGCCCGCGGCGCGCAGGGCTCGCCGCACCTCACCGGCGGCCGCCGCCGGATCGGCCAGCCGGACGTTGTCGGCGATCGTCCCCGCGAGCAGGTGGGTGATCCCGAACTGCCATCGAGCGAGGTCGAGCGCGTCCACGAGACCCTCCGCCGCTCGCCGGGCCCGGGACGTTCTCGTCCTGGTGCCGCGAGCGTTCGGCCAATGGTCAGCGCCACGCCGCCGTGGCGCGTCGGCCCCGCAGCGTGAGCGACCGGACGGGCGGCGGACCTGTCAGCACAGGGTGCCCGGGGACGGCAGGACATCCGCCGGGCGGCGTGGCATCGCCTGCATGCCGACCGGTCCGGGCTGGCGATCTAGATCTTCCGTGCTCGGGTGGCGACATATCGGAAGCTGTCCTGCTGGGCAGGCACGTAGTCGAACTCCACCCGATCGCCTTCCTCGAAGGATCGGAACCCCTCGGCTTCGATCACGCTGAAGTGGATGAAGGCGTCGTGGTTCGCCGGCAGGTCGGGGCTGGAGATGGCGCCCCATCCGCGCTCTGTCTTGAAGAACTTGACGGTGCCGTACATCATCCAGGCAGCGAACCGCATGTGAGGCGGTCGAACAACATCGGACGGACAGAGAGCCGTCGCCACGCGCGCCGCACAGCAGGTCCTCGAGGGGCTGGCGGCGCGAGGGTGGCGGGCACGCTGCGCGAGGACGACTCTGGCCCGCCCAGGGCTGGGCTCACGTCCCGACCGCGACTGGCTACTACCCCTGCTCGCGATCAATGCCGTGGCGCTCGGGGTGCAGAGCAGCGCGATCCAGCGTCTCGGGGTGTCGGGCCTGTCGACCGTGTACCTGACCGGCACCTTGACCTCAGTGGTCATCCGACTCACTTCCGGCCACCGCATCAAGCACGTCGCCCCCTCACTGATTATCCTGCTCGGGCTCATCGGGGGCGCAGGCATCGGCGCCCTGCTGCTCGGACTCGCTCCGCCAGTCGTTCCGTCGATCCAGCTCGCGACCGTCGAGGTCGTGCTCGCCTGGGCCCGGTTCAGCCCGCGGCTACGTCGCCCGGTCGCTACCGGCGATCACCCCGTGAGGAGTTGATCACATGCCGGCCGGTCGGCCCGCACAGCACCCGAGGCGCCGGTCGCCAGCATTCAGCCGGTGCCGGGGGTAAGTCTCCCGACTGGACGAGCGGCATGACCACCCTCGGTGAAGCCGTCAGCTTCCTCCCGCCGGGCCGGGCGAGTGCGGGTGGGCTACCGGGCCAGGGGCGCTGTGATCCGGTCGGCGGGTCACCGCGGCGGGAAGCCCCGGCCGGCTGGCGCCGTCGACGGGGAGTGCGATCTCCACGGTGGTGCCAGCTCCGGGCGGGCTGCTCAGCGAGATGCGTCCGCCGAGAGCCTCGACGAGGTCCTGCAGGCCGATGAGGCCGGAGCCGCGGCTGAGGTCGGCGCCGCCGTGCCCGTCGTCGCGGACGCGGACCTGCAGGACGCCCTCGCCGGTATCCACCTGGACGTCGACGACGGAGGCGTGGGCGTGCTTGGCCGTGTTGGTGAGCGCCTCGCAGACCACGTAGTAGGCGGCGAGCTCGATCTGCTCGGGCAGCCGCCCGTCGGCCCGCATGTCAAGCCGGACCGGGACGGCGGAGCGGCGGCCGAGCGTCTTCAGCGCCGGGTGCAAGCCGCCCTCGGCGAGGGCGGCCGGGTCGAGGCCGCGGACAATCTCGCGCAGCTCGGCGAACACGCCGGTCAGCTCGACGGCGATCCGCTCGCTCAGCCCGACAGCCGTCCGGACCTCCGCCCCGGCAGCAACCACGCCGCCGCCTCGCCAGACGCCCACCGGTTCCGCAGCGTGCTCCCAACGAGGAGGCTAATCAAGAACCGTCCCGGTGAGGACGCGCCGGCACCCCGGGGCGGGCCGCACGTCTGGTGGGATGCCCTCAAGCCGCGGCCGGGGCAGCGTGGATCGCGACCAGCGTGCGCGGGGCGTGCTCGGGGAGCGAAGGACAAGTCTGAGCGCTCACGCCATAACCCGATCGGCCCAGAGGGGCTGGGCTCCCTAATGCACAGGGGCTGCATATCATGCCACCGGAGCTGGATTTATGATCTCCGACTGAAGACAAAACAGCCCTTGAACTGGTCATACTGCGGAGCCGCCTTGGGGAGTCGAACCCCAGACCTACGCATCACGGGAGAAGCGCTCCGATGCACCCGGCGCTCTACCAGCACAGACGGCGCTCCTCACAGCACTACCGGCGCCCACCGACCCGGGCGAACGCGGATCTTCATGCCAGAAGTCATGCCAGTTGTTGCAGCTGCTGGAGGCTCGCGATCGCCGTCCCGGAGTTGTCCCGGCTACCGGCCCGCCGGTCGGAAGGGTGGAACCCGCGCCGCGAGGAGATCAGCACCAGGACCCAGCGTCGGAAGGGCGACGAGGTGGTCCGCTCGGGTGTCCACGCCGAATACGCGCCGACGTTCGGCCGACGGCCGCGCGCACGCCAGCTCAACCGCAGGTCAGAGGCCATGAGTTCCCTCGATCATGGTTCCCTAAAAGGGATCCTCTACCACTACTACTCTGTCACTATGTAGTTCTGGTGGGTCTGACCTGCGAAAACAGGTGTGACAGGGGGTGACACCTCTGTGACAGTGTCACTCGATGGTCCTCGGTATTTGCGCACGGCGGGCCTTCAAGCTCGTCGCAGTCGTGGTCACGCCAGTGGTCACGTCGGTGTCGTGGAGGGGTGCGGACGGGTGAGACACCGTGAATCGACGCGAGTCGCTCCAGCGCGGCGATGGGATGCTGACGTCGCCGTATCGATAGCTGGAAAGCCAGGCTGAAGCAGGGGAGTGTCGGACCGATCGCCTCATAACTCAGAGGTCGCGGGTTCGAATCCTGCCGCCGCTACCAGGTAAAAGTCCTCGGAGGACTCCTCCGAGGGCCGTTTTCATGTCTCGCCTCGGGCGCGAGACGACCCCACCGCCATGACGATCAGCAGGTTGGTGAACTGCACGTCCGGCCTCCCCCGGGAGGGCGGCTCCGGCGTCACCGAATGCCGCCTCCCCGGTTTCAGCGACCGGACCGCCCGCGGGTGTTACGCGGCTCGGGAGCCGCGCCGAACCGGGTCCCGGGCGTCGCGGCGGCCCACGACGAACCAGGCCAGGCTGCCCAGGAAGGGGGCGACGACGACGAACACGATCCACGCGAGCTTCATCCCGGCCCCGAGCTCGGAGCCGATGACGCTGATGACGGCCGCGATGACCAGCACGACGAACGCCACGCCGGCGATCGCCGTCACCGCGATCAAAGCCCATCCCAGGATCCCTTGGTCTTGGGCGGGCGTGGAGGTGGTCGTCGTGATCACGGAGAGCATGTCCATGTCGATGATCATCGGCCACTGCGCCGGGGGTGTACATCACCCGACGGGCCTGATGTGGATCAGCGCAAAGTCGTACCCGACCTGCCGGGAATCGGGACGACACCGGCCGGCGCCGCGATGACGCTGAACGGGTGGACGTCCGGGGAACCGCCGCGACGGGGGCGCTGGCACCCCCTCGTCGCCCGCAACCGCGCGGCGCTGAGCACCGGGCTGATGTGCGCGGCTCGCGGAGCACCCGGATGAGCAGCCTTGATCAGCGCGATCGGATCAGGCGCGACAGGTCTGTCGATCGTGGCTATGGCAAATGCGTGGCAGTCCGCGGTGGTTGGTGCGGGCGACGAGCCGCGTTGCTGCAGGTCAGAAGCCCAATGCCGACCTGGGCGGCACTCCACTGTGAATCCGTCGGCTTAGCCTACGAAGGTTCGAATCCTTCACCTGCCACACCCCGTTTTCGTTGGTGTCCGGTCGTGTTCGACTCCGTCCGCCCATCCACGGGTGTTCGCGGTCGCTACGCGGTCGCGATCATGAACCGGGGTCCCGGAGGGCGTTCTCGATCCGCGGACCACGACAACATCATGGTCAGCGAGTTCGGCGAGGAGATTCACCTACGGCCAGGCGGATGCCCGAGCTGTGGCGCGGACTTCATCACCGTCTATGCCGACCACTGTTGGCGCTGCGAGGCCGAGTTCCCGCCGGCCCAACGGATCGGCATAGCCGCCGAAGATCCGGTCGACAACGCGTAGCCACGATCCTTACCCCTGCAGCTCCTCGACCACAGAATCTGGCATTCGCCCGCCCACTGCACTCCGGGCGGCGCAACTTTGTCCCCAGTCTGCAACGAGGAGCTTCACGGCACGGTCACGGTGGTACACCTCCCGTATCAGGAAGGGCCCCCACCATGACGAACCCCAACGAATCCGACGCGAAGAGCTCCAAGGGCGTCCGATCCGCGTCAGGTCCTCGGAGCGAAGGCGCCCCAGCGGTGAGACGGCTGCCCCGCGGCACCGCTACGGGCGCCGCCGACGCGGCGACTTCGCGGGTCAAGGGCGCCGCGAGGAAGCCCAACCGAGCCGCCACAGGCCGAACTCCACCCGACCCCCGTGGTCGGGCCGCCCCGAAGGCGTCAAAGCCCCGAGCAGCGGCAGTGACGAACCTCGCCGGGAAGGGTGCCGGCGCAGTCCAGGGCACGACCGGAGCCGTGAATTCGACGGTCGAGGGCACGGTAGGGACAGCAGTTTCGACGCTGCGCACCGGAGTCGGGGCAGGCTTCAGCTTGGCCGTCCACAAGGCGCTTCTGCTCCTGCAACTACTCAAACGGATCGCACTGCAGACCATCGAGGCGCTCAGGCGACGGGCCATCGAGGCACTCAGGCGACAGGCCATCGAGGCACTCAGGCGACTCGCTCGTCGCCTGCAGGAGGAGGCGGGGTCGAGGCTGGCGGCCGCACCATGATGGTGCCACTGTTGGACGCGCGGCGTCGGACGGTGCGGCCCGAACGTCAAGCATCA
>NZ_JAODNI010000064.1 GCF_025465255.1 Pseudonocardia sp. | reverse complement strand
AACCGCCGGTCTCATTCGTTGTCCAGATCGCGCCCCGGCGCGGGTCATAGGCCAGGCCGTCGGGGTACTCGCCGGTCGGAGTGCGGGTGAGCACCTCGCCGGTGTCCTCGTCGAGTCCGACCACGAGATTGCTGCCTGTGGCCGTGGCGTAGACCCGATGCAGCGCGGGAACAACGAGCACGCCGTGGACCTGGGAGAGACTCGGGATCGTGCGCACGACCCGGTGGGCACGGACATCGACCTCGAGGACTTCGCTGGCCCCCAGGTGGGCGATGAACAGCAGCCCCCGGTCGGCATCCAGGCCGTAGTCAAGTCGCGAATCGTCCCCAGGCAACGCCAGCTCACCGCTGATCCGCAACGGCAGCGCCGAAGGGGCGGGTTGATGGGAACTCGGGGCGACCACGACGAACCCCACCGCCACCACGACCGCGACGAGAACACCCACCGCCGCCCTCGTCGTCAGGTAACCGTGACCGATCCCTTCATGTACGGATGGATCGAGCAGATGTAGCTGTACGTCCCGGCCTTCGAGAACGTGTAGCTCCAGGTCTGGCCCTGGTTCAGCGTGGGCGAGTGAAGGGGCCCGCCGGAGATGTCGTGCGGGGCGGAGTCGCTGTTCGACCAGGTCACCGTGGTGCCGACCGGGACCGTGGCGGCCGCCGGCGAGAACGCGAAGTTCGCGATCGTCACGATGCTGGCCGCGACCGGCTGCACGGCCGCAGTGGCCGCCGGTGCCGGCATGGACATCGGGTGCTCGGCCGGCGGTGCCGCGACCGGGCCGCCGCACGCGGCGAGCGCGGCCAGAGCGACCGCCGTCGACAGCGCTCCGAGGTACGTGCCGATACGTGCGCAGTATTCCATAACTACCTCCCTTTGTAGATGACGGACCACGAGGTCGAACCTCACCGATACGCGAGACCGATCTATCTGGCCGTGACGCGTCCTACGGCGGCAGAAACAGCTTGTTCGTCCCCTGCTCGATGCAGATCGCACCGACGGTGCCGCGGAGAAGAAGGCGCCAGTAGTTCACTGCGAACATTCACGCAGTCCTCCCGCTGTCGGAATATATGGTGGTGTCGTTCCCGGGTGGTTGCTGTAGCCGGTCTCGTCGGCGAGGATCGCCGGCGCGGCGTCGAGCCGGCCGAGCGTCGGTAGGGATCAGGGCAGGCCTCGATGACGGCGGCCACCGGGTGGGAGCCGGCCCCGGGCGCGGATGTGGGGGACCCGGCGGCTTCACCCTGAAATGGACCGGGCCAAGAGCGTGGTGCACCGTTCTCCAGCGGCCGGAAGGTGCGCAGGCGTCCAGAGGACCGCGACACGGGCGGCAACCGTGCCACGGCGACGACCGCTGCGGCCGCCCACCATGGCTCCGACTCGGTAGCGCGGCCATGAGCTCGTCGAGCGAACTATTCATGACCAGTCCTCGCTCGGGCAGAAAACGTCGAGGCAGGGTTCTGCGAATTTTGAGGTTACGCGCGCCCCGCGCGGGGTTGTCAAGAGCTCAATGAAGATTCATGGGAATCATCTCGGCAAGGTGGAATGATTCCGAAGAAGGGCCGGACTTACGTGGTGTACAGCCCCTGTGAACTGGCAATATGCGATCATTGGTCTTTTTTGTTCTGCAAGATCGATCCGTTCGTTTCAGTGCTGTCCGGGACGCTGTTCGACCGGTGCCCCGAGGGGCGCGCCGACCCGGCCGGCGGCGCGCCGGCTAGCGGCTGCTCGTCGACCGACCCGCGGTCCCCGCGGACGCGGTGGCTGTCAGCCACCGGGACGCAAGCCGTCCCGGTTCGACCGCAGAACTGGCGGCCGGCTGACCCCGCAGCCCACGGTCAAGCTTTCGTGGCGTGAGCGCGGGGTTTCGTCCTCGCCCACTTGCGCCACCGTGACTTCACCTGAGCTTCGCGGCCTCTGTGAGACCTTCCCTTGTCAGCCGCGCGAGGCTGCCGCCGGACGTGCTCGCGCCGCCGACGACTGCCGACGGCAGGTCATGAAGTGACAGGAGGCCTGTTGTCCGGCGTACCTTCGTGTGGGGGTCCGATGCGGGCGGGTCGGGTACTCGTCGCCGTTCTCTCGGCGGCGGTGCTGCTGGTCACCGGATACGGGTGGTCGACTTACCACCGGATCGACGGCGCCCTCGCGACGAGCGACGTCCTCGGTGCCGATCGATCACCGGACGGCGCCACGGACATCCTGCTCGTCGGCCTCGACAGCCGGACGGACGGTCACGGCAACCCGCTGCCCCAGCAGGTGCTCGACGAGCTCAGCGCCGGCACGGACACCGGGACGCTCAACACCGACACCCTCGTGCTCGTGCGGGTCCCGAACGACCCCACGGCCGTCGCGACGGCGATCTCGATCCCGCGCGACTCCTACGTCGACGTGCCCGGCTTCGGGAAGCACAAGATCAACTCTGCGTACGAGCGCGCGATGACCGACGCGCGGGCCGCACTCACGAAAAAGGGCATCACCGGGGCGGACCTGGCACGCCAGGCCAGCCAGGCCGGGCGTCGCGAGCTGATCTCCACCGTCGAGCAGCTCACCGGCGCATCCGTCGACCACTACGCGGAGGTGAACCTGGTGGGGTTCGCCGAGGTCACCCGGGCGGTGGGCGGCGTTCCCGTATGCCTCGTGGCGCCCGTCCAGGACTCCTATTCCGGCGTCGACCTGCCCGCGGGTCCCCAAACCCTCGAGGGCGCGCAGGCCCTGGCGTTCGTCCGGCAGCGGCACGGGCTTCCGCGTGGCGACCTGGACCGCATCGTGCGCCAGCAGGCGTTCATGGCGAGCCTTGCGCATGAACTGCTCTCGGCCGGAACCCTCGCGAACCCCACCGCCCTCTCCGGGCTCATCACCGCCGTCGACCGCTACATCGTCATCGACCAGGGCTGGGACCTGCTGCGCTTCGCGACGCAGGCCCAAGGGCTCACCGGCGGGAACATCCAGTTCCGCACCATCCCGACGGGCCGTCTCGCCCTCCCGACGCCCTCCGACGGCGCGGCGGTCGAGGTGAACCCGGCTCTGGTCCGGTCCTTCGTCGCAGGCGTCAGCTCACCCTCCGCCGCCGCCTCTGCGGATCCGGGCACCGCCGACTCCGTGAGTGCGACCGCCGACGTCGAGAATGCCAGTGGCCGCACGGGACTCGCCGCGCCCGTGCCGACCACGCCCTCGGCGGGGACGACGCCGGGCGGAACCGATCCTGCAGCGACCGACGCGCCGCCCATCACCGCGGGCGGCCTCCCCTGCGTGAACTGAGCGACCGGTCTTCAACCGAGCACTGTTCGCAGCCTCGGCCTCAGCGACGGCGCGGTGGAGCGCCCCCGCCCTGGAGATGATCGCCGAACCCTCGACACGGTCCGCATAGGCGCCCGGGGCGCAGGTGATCGAGACCCCGGTGCGGAGCACGCGGCGGAGCACATAGTGCAGGTCCGGACGGCCCGCGCGCACGGCAACCGAACACGCCCGCTCCGGTGCTTGGACCGACACACCGACTTCTGAAACGACGTTCAAGCCCACCGCGTCCACGCTGTGTTCCATCCGGTTGGCCTCGAGGACGGCCGGGATCCCGGCGTCGACCTGCGGCTGGTTGTAGGTGTAGCTGGGCCGTACCCCCCGTTGATCATCAGGGCGGCGTCGAGCGCGAGCATGGTCTCGTAGTCGAAGCCCTCACCGCTGGCGTTGCCGCCGATGTCCGTCGGGTCGCTCCCGATCCGGGCGATCGCCGCGGAGTACCAGGGGTCGGCGCATCCACCCACACCCGACACCGCTCAGCCCCGCGGAGTGCTGGGCTCCTCGCGGCGGGCCGAGACGGGCACCGGACCGAGGGGCTGCCAACACGCGACGCGCCGACGCGCAGCGGGTTTCACAACACCCCTGAGCCTCCCGACCCAGGAGCGGATGCCCTGACGATCGTCGGCGCAGACGACCAGCTGGTCGCCCGTCCGCTCGTCCACGAGGAGCCGCAGGTGGGCGAAGCGGTTCCGGTGCGTCAGGTCCACGTCGGACCGGTCACGACCGCAGAGGTCGCAGAACGTCCGGGAGGTGCCGTGCTCGCACTCCAGCGCGTCGAGGGCTCGCCGCTCATCCACGGCCCAGGACTCCCGAAGCTGACCCGAAGTGCGAGGTAGGGCTCGATTCCGGTCAGGTCGTCGCTCGGGCGCGGGCAAGTGCGCGATAGACCGTGGACCGGGCGACGTTGAACAGCTCGGCGAGCTC
>NZ_JAODNI010000037.1 GCF_025465255.1 Pseudonocardia sp. | reverse complement strand
CGCTCACATTCGCGCCCCGGGGCGCTGCGGATCGAGCAGGTCTGCCGCGATCGAATTGCCACCTACAAGCGGCCGCGCCCGGTGGATCTCCGCGCTCGAGGGTGTGGCCGAGGTGGCCGTGATCGGCACCTGTCACTACCGACGCCGCGGCCACCGCCCACCTCGGCCCGGCTCGACGCCGCCCTGTGGCTCGACCCGGCGTTTCCTGGAGAGCGTACCCTCGCCCGCACTCGGCTACCGGCGGGTGCTCGATCGCAAACGAACGTGCCGTGCGCCGTCGCAGCCTGATGCGCCGGCTCCGGCTGTCCGGCGCGCGCCTGTGGCACGCCGGCCCGAGCGGCTCGGCCGCCGCGGGCCGGGCGCGGGCGGGCGCCGCGGTGAGTGACGCCCTCGTCGCTCCCGCTCGAACGGACAGAGCCCGTCCAGCCCGCGACTCCCGCACAGCTCCGCCTCCGACGGACCAGCTGAGAGCTGCACTTCGGGAACTCCTCGCAGCCGTTCTCGAGCGGGCGTTCGGGATCGCGCTCGACACGGTCGAGCAGCTGTCCCAGGCGCTCGACGAGATCGCGGCTCGAGGGGCGTCCAGATCGGCGCTCTGTTCTGCGGAGTCCTCCTGAACCAGGACGTCGCGGGCGTGTCTCCCGATGTTTACCGCGCTCGGCCGTAGCGCCGGCACCGGCCACGGCGTAGGACTGACGCCGACGCAGCGACGGCAGCCTCCGGGAAGGACGAGCATGCGCGCCTGCGCGACACTGGCCACCAGCAGCGTCCTGCACGCGCTCGCAGCGGCACGGGCGGCAGCACCAGCTGCGCTCGATCGGGTGCGATTGATCTTCGGCGCCCGCGACACCGCACCTCGTTCCGGGTGCCCGGGGGGAAGCCCTGCTCAGGTCTGCCGTCCTCGGCGTCGTGATGGTCCGGCCGCGACAAGGAGATGGTCATGCCTGACACGCCTCAAGACGTCCTCGCGCTCGCGCAGGAGCAGGCCGCCCGGATCGTGGACCTCCGGTTCTGCGACCTCCCCGGGCTGATGCAGCATTTCTCCATTCCCGTCGAGGAGCTCACGGAGGAAGCGTTCGAGTCGGGCTACGGCTTCGACGGCTCGTCGATCCGGGGGTTCCAGGCGATCCACGAGTCCGACATGCTCCTGATGCCGGACCCGCGGACGGCGGTGATGGATCCGTTCCGCGAGGTGCCCACCATGCAGATCCACTGCTTCGTCACCGACCCCTTGACGGGGGAGAACTACTCTCGGGATCCGCGCTACGTCGCCAGGAAGGCGGAGGCCCATCTGAAGGAGACCGGAATCGCGGACGTCTCCTACTGGGGTCCCGAGCTGGAGTTCTATATCTTCGACGGGGCGCGCTTCGACCAGAACCAGCACGAGGGCTACTACCACATCGAGTCTGTCGAGGGCGTCTGGGCGTCCGGAGAACCGGGGAGCCGCGGCTACCGTCCTCGGTACAAGGAGGGGTACTTCCCGGTTCCCCCCATGGACCAGCACCAGGACCTGCGCAGCGAGATGGCCCTGACCCTCATGGATCTGGGCATCCCGATCGAGGTCCAGCACCACGAGGTGGGCACGGCCGGCCAGGCCGAGATGGACATGCGGTTCTCCTCCCTGCTGTCCATGGCGGACAACGTCATGAACTACAAGTACGTGGTCAAGAACGTCGCCTGGAGGGCGGGCAAGACAGCGACCTTCATGCCCAAGCCGGTCTTCGCCGACAACGGCTCGGGCATGCACGTCCACCAGTCGCTGTGGAGGAACGGGCAGAACATCTTCTACGACGAGGCGGGGTACGCGGGTTTGAGCGACGTGGGCCGGTACTACATCGGCGGGCTCCTTGCGCACTCGCCTGCGCTGTTGGCGTTCTGCGCACCGACCACCAACTCCTACCGCCGCCTGGTGCCCGGCTTCGAGGCGCCGATCAACCTCGTCTACTCGCAGCGCAATCGCTCGGCCTGCGTGCGCATCCCGATGTACGTCCAGAGCGCGAAGGCGAAGCGACTCGAATACCGCTGTCCCGACCCGACCGCGAACCCCTACCTCGCCTTCACTGCGATGCTGCAGGCGGGCCTCGACGGGATCCGGAACAAGATCGAGCCGCCGGATCCGATCGACCGGGACCTCTACGAGCTCGAGCCCGAGGAGGCGGCGGACGTCAAGCAGGTGCCGGGGTCACTGGAGGCCGTCCTGGACGCCCTGGAGGCAGATCACGACTTCCTGCTCGAGGGCGGCGTCTTCACCGACGACCTGATCGAGACCTGGCTCGACTACAAGCGCAGCAAGGAGCTGGACCAGATCCGCCTGCGCCCGCATCCCTGGGAGTTCATGCTCTACTACGACCTGTGAGATCAACTTGTGCACTGTCCTGCGCATCGTCTAGTTGATCATCTCCTGAGTCCGGAGATCGAAGCATGGATCGCCGACCGGATCGAGGTCGCGGCCGAGTTGCTGGGGAAGCCACCAGAGGCCATTACCCCGGAGGATGTGCGGCGTTGCAGCCTGCTCTACGAGCGCCCGGACCCGTTCGATCAGCCGCCGCGGCTGCGAGTAGACCTGCGGTTCGTGCCGCGCCGGCCGGTGGTGGTCCGCCGCCGATGACGCGACGCAAGCGGTACGACGAGTTCGATGACGACGTGCGGCTGACCTCTTGTCGCTCTGCACCTGGCAGCGGATGTCGTCGACGATCTCCGGGTTGGCCAGGGTGGACACGTCGCCGACGTCGGGGTGCCCGACGTTGACGACGAGCAGGGCGCGGTGGCGAAGTTCGACGCGGCGGCGATGACCCGCCGCATGATCTTGCCCGAGCGGGTCTTGGGCATGCCCGGAACGATCCAGACGTGCTTGGGCCGGGCGATCTTGCCGATCTCGTGGTCGATCGCCTCCGCGACCCTGCGCTCGATCGCCGTGTCCGGCCGCTGACCCAGTTTGAGTGCGACGTACATCTCGGCCACCCGGCCGCGCACCTCGTCGATCACCGCGACGGCGGTCGCCTCGGCGACCTCCGCGACGATCAGGCTGGCCGACTCCAGCTCCTTGGTGCCCAGCCGGTGCCCGGCGACGTTGATCACGTCGTCCACCCGGCCGAGGATCCGGAAGTAGCCGTCGGCGGCCTGCAGCGCGCCGTCCCCGGCTGAGCTGCGCAATGCCCGGACCCGGCAGCTCCCTCGGCGCCGGTCGACTCGGGGCTTGACTCGGCTGCCGAGCTGTGCCATCAAGGATGGCAGGCATCACAGCCGAGGTCGATGCCCCCACACCGACGACTCCCGCCGATGAGGCATTCGGCCCCGCGCCTCGAGGAGGTGGGCCGTGATCGGAACGAAGACGCCCTTCACGAACGAGAAGGCTCCGTGTGGGAGGTGGGTGAACGGCAGCCGCTATTTCGAGGACGACGGCTCCGGCATCCGGTGTGACGACGTCACCTACGACTGTGGCTGCCGCTCGATCGAGCACCAGTTCCACGACGGGAGCTGCCGCACCAGGGTCACCCGGCACGACGGCCGGGTGCTGCTGAACGAGCTGTCCGCCGAACACGCCGAATGAGCCGGGCGGGATGGCGGACCACGACGTAGTGGTGGTGGGTGGCGGCGGCGCCGGGCTGCGCGCCGCCATCGCGATCGTGCAGGCGAACCCGCTGCTGAACGTGGCGGTCGTCTCCAAGGTCTACCCGATGCGCAGCCACACGGTCTCGGCGGAGGGCGGCGCCGCGGCGGTCATCGCGACCGACGACAGCCTGGACGAGCACGCTTACGACACGGTGTCCGGCAGCGACTGGCTGTGCGACCAGGACGCCGTCGAGGCTTTCGTGCAGGAGGCACCGCACGAGCTGCTGCAGCTGGAGCACTGGGGCTGCCCGTGGAGCCGGCAGCCCGACGGCGAGGTCGCGGTCCGCGCGTTCGGCGGTATGAAGAAGATGCGCACGTGGTTCGCCGCCGACAAGACCGGCTTCCACCTGCTGCACACCCTGTTCCAGACCTCGCTGAAGTACGACCGGATCACCCGCTATGACGAGTGGTACGCCACGACGCTGCTGGTCGACGACAACCAGGTGCACGGTGCGGTCGGCATCGAGCTGGCCACCGGCCGGATCGAGGCCATCACGGGGCGGGCGGTCGTCCTGTGCACGGGCGGGTGCGGGCGGGTGTTCCCGTTCACCACGAACGGCAACATCAAGACCGGGGACGGCATGGCACTGGCCTATCGCGCGGGCGCCCCGCTGAAGGACATGGAGTTCGTCCAGTACCACCCGACCGGCCTGCCGTTCACCGGCATCCTGATCACCGAGGCGGCCCGGGCGGAGGGCGGGTGGCTGCTGAACAAGGACGGCTACCGCTACCTGCAGGACTATGACCTCGGCACGCCCTCGCCCACCCCGGTGATGCGCAGCATGGAGCTCGGTCCCCGGGATCGGCTGTCCCAGGCGTTCGTCCACGAGCAGGAGAAGGGCCGCACCCTCGACTCCCCGTACGGCCCGGTCGTGCACCTGGACCTGCGCCACCTCGGTGCGACAGTGATCGACAGCAAGCTGCCGTTCGTGCGGGAGTTGTGCCTGCAGTACGAGCGGATCGACCCGGTGCACGAGCTGATTCCGGTGCGGCCGGTGCAGCACTACATGATGGGCGGCGTCCACACCGACATCGACGGCGCCACCGGGCTCCCCGGCCTGTACGCGGCAGGCGAGGTCGCCTGCGTGAGCATCAACGGGGCCAACCGGTTGGGCTCGAACTCGCTCCCGGAGCTGCTGGTGTTCGGCCGCCGCGCGGGGATCGCGGCCGCCGAGTTCGCCTCCGCGCACGACGCGGCCCCTGGGCCGGCCGTGCAGGCCCAGATCGCGGACGAGCGGCGCCGCCTGGAACGGGACCTGCTCGCCCGGCGGGCCGGCCGGGAGCGGATCGCCGACGTCCGCACCGACATGCAGCACACCATGGAGGGCAGCGCCGGGATCTACCGGGACACCGAGTCGCTGGTCAGGGGCGCCGACCGGCTTCAGGACCTGCGCGACCGGTTCGTGCACGCAACGATCGAGGACGCCAGCCGCTCCTTCAACACGGAGCTGGTCGCGGCCCTCGAGCTGGGCTTCATGCTGGACGTGGCCGAGACGGTGGTGGCGTGCGCGCTGCGCCGCGAGGAGTCGCGGGGCGCGCACCAGCGCACCGATTTCCCGCGCCGGGACGACGCCCGGTTCCTGGCGCACTCGCTGGTCTCCCGCGACCCGGGCGGGGCGCCCCGCGTCGAGTATCTGCCGGTGACGATCACCCGATGGCCGCCGGGCGAACGGGTCTACGGGAGGTGAAGGCATGCCGGACACCGAGCGGAGCTTGCCGGAGCGAGCAGACAGCACCATCACGATGCAGGTCGCCCGCTACCGGCCGGACGCCGACTCCGCGCCCACGATGCAGGAGTACGTGGTCCCGATGCGCGAGGAGTGGGCGGTCCTCGACGGGCTGAACTACATCAAGGACTGGCTCGACGGGACGCTGTCGTTCCGCTGGTCGTGCCGGATGGGCATATGCGGCAGTTGCGGCATGACGGTCAACGGTGACCCGGCGCTGACCTGCGGCACGTTCCTCACCGACTACGCCCCGGGACCGGTGCGGGTCGAGCCGCTGGCGAACTTCCCGGTCATCCGCGACCTCGTCGTGGACATCGACGACTTCCTGCGCAAGCTGCCCGCGGTGCAGCCGTGGCTGGTGCGGGACGACGAGCAGGGGGTCGACGGCGTCGAGTTCCTGCAGACGCCCGCCGAGATGGACGAGTACAAGCAGTACAGCATGTGCATCAACTGCATGCTCTGCTACGCCGCGTGCCCGGTCTACGGCCTCGAACCGGACTTCCTCGGCCCGGCCGCGATCGCGCTCGCCCAGCGGTACAACCTCGACTCTCGGGACCAGGGCGCCCACCGGCGGATGGACGTGCTCGCCACCGCGGAAGGGGTCTGGGCCTGCACGTACGTGGGGGAGTGCACCACGGCGTGCCCGAAGGGCGTCGACCCGGCCGGGGCGATCCAGCGGTACAAGCTGACCGCGGCGACGCGGACGCTGCGATCCCTCCTGCTGCCCCGGGGGTCGCGATGAGTGAGCTGGCGAACGCGTCGCCGAACCGGCGCGAGGTCTCGACCCCGGGTGAGCGGGCGAGCGGACCGGCCCGGCCCCGGACGTACCGGCCGCGGATCTCCCGACTCTGGTGGGTGCACCGCCGCTCCTACCTGCTGTTCGCGTTGCGCGAGCTGTCCAGCCTGTTCGTCGCCTGGTTCGTCGTGTACCTCCTGCTGCTGGTCGCGGCGGTCCACGGCGGCAGCGGCTCCTACCACGCGTTCCTCGAGTGGGGCAGCAGCCCGTGGCTGCTCGTGGTCAACGTCGTGGCGCTGGCCTTCGTGGTGCTGCACGCGATCACCTGGTTCAACCTCGCCCCACAGGCGATGGTGATCCGGCTGCGGGGGCGACGGGTGCCATCCCGGATGGTCGCGGCGGGCCACTTCGCGGCGTGGGTGGTGGTCTCCGCGGTTGTCGCGTGGATCGTGTTGGGGGCCGGACCATGACGGCACGGCGCTCGTCCGCGGAGGCGGCGGCCTGGTTGCTGTTCGGCGCTGGCGGGGTGGTGTCCGCGCTGCTCGTCCCGGTGCTGCTGCTGCTCTTCGGCGTCGTGTTCCCCCTGGGGCTGCTGGCGCCGCCCGAGTACCCCCATCTGGCGGCGGTCCTCGGCCACCCGCTCACCCGGATCGTACTGTTCGGGTTGTGCGTGCTGGCGCTGCTGCACTGGGCGCACCGGTTCCGCTACACGCTCTCGGAGGGGTTGCAGCTCCCGCGGCTGCGGGCACCGATCACCCTGCTGTGCTACGCCGGGGCGCTCGCCGGATCGGTCTGGGCGGCCGTCGTGCTGTTCGGATGACCCATGACGGCGCGGGCCGTTCCCGGCACGCGTGACCGCACGGTCGACCTGCTGCGGGGCGTTCACCTTCTTCGTCGTGGTCCTCTGGCACTGGGCGCTGGCCGTCACCCACCGCCAGGGCGGCGGGTTCGTCATGGCGAACCCGAACAGTGTCGTGCCGCTGAGCCGGCTGGCCACCTGGCTGGTCCAGGAGCCGGAGGTCGGGATCGAACCGACCTACCGCTTACAAGGCGGTCGCTACCCGATAACCATGGCCTCTACCTGCGCCTGTGGTGGACGCGCCGACATCTACAGCCACTCGGCTGGGCCCCATGTGACCCCATCTCGTGTCACGACCAGATCACCCACAGGCGCCTGGCACCCACCGAAGACCGAGACCGGGCGGCGAAGACCGAGACCGGGCGGCCGGTGGCCCGCAGCGCCGCCACGTCGATCCCCGGCTCGGCATGCACCGCGCCCCGCTCGAGATGCAGCCGCGGGGCGTCTACGGCCCGTTGCGGTGACATGCGCCCGTCCACGACGTGCGCGATCACCTGCAGGAGCGCGCTTCGGATCCGGTTCGAGCCCGCCGACCCGACCACGAGCTCCGCGATCCCGTCCCGCCGCACCACGGTCGGGGCCGTCATCGACCGCAGCCGGTCCCCGACCGCATGGGTGAGGCTGCACGAGGAGAGGCCCTCCTCGGCCCGGGCGCGTGCGGCTTCGTGGCGGGCTTTGGTCGAGGTCCGGCGCCCGGTTCGCGGCGACCCGGACCGGCGGCTAGGCGATAGGGCCGTCGGTGGGCTCGATCGGGCGGGGGAGGACGTCTCGTCCGGTGAGATAGGCGTCGACGGCAGCCGCGGCGGCGCGGCCCTCCGCTATCGCCCACACGATGAGCGACTGACCGCGGCCCATGTCGCCGGCGACGAAGGTGCCCTCGACACCGGACATGAAGTTCTCGTCACGTGCGACGTTGCCGTGCTCGTCGAGCTGGACGCCCAGCTCGGCGAGAAGCCTGCTGTGCTCGGCGCCGAGGAACCCCAGAGCCAGCAGGGCGAGCTGCGTGGGGATCACCCGTGCCGTCGCGGCCGTCGGGTGGAACCGCTTGTGGTGGTCACGGAACCCCTCGGCGATCCTGATCGCCCGCAGCCTGCCGTCCGCGTCGCCGAGGAACTCGAGGGTGTCCGTGCTGAACAGGCGCGCGCCGCCCTCCTCGTGTGCGGGCGATGTCCGGTAGATCGCGGGGTATGTCGGCCACGGCATGTCCGCGGTGCGCTGCTCGGGCGGGTGAGGTCGGATGTCGACGAGCACGACCGACCGTGCCCGCTGGCGGTGGACGGTGCCCAGGCAGTCGGTTCCCGTGTCGCCCCCTCCGATGATGGCGACCTCCTTGCCCTCGGCGGTGATCGGCGAGACCTCCACGTCGCCTTCTTGCACCCGGTTGGCCCAGGTCAGGTACTCCATCGCCGGGTGGACGCCGTCGAGCGCGCGACCCGGTACGGACAGCTCCCGCCAGGCGGTGGCGCCGCAGGCCAGGACCACGGCGTCGGATCGGGATCGGAGCTGCTCGACGGAGGGGTCGACGCCGGCCTCCGCCGCGGCCCGGAAGGTCGTGCCCTCGGCGCGCATCTGCTCGAGGCGGCGGTCGAGCCGACGCTTCTGCATCTTGAACTCGGGGATCCCATAGCGCAGCAGTCCGCCGAACCGGTCCGCCCGCTCGTAGACGATCACATCGTGGCCGACCCGGGTGAGCTGCTGGGCGGCCGCGAGCCCGGCCGGGCCGGACCCGACGACGGCGACCGTACGGCCCGTCCGCGCCTTCGGCGGGAGCGCCGCCACCCACCCGTGCTCCCAGCCGTGGTCGATGATCTGCAGCTCGACCTGCTTGATCGTGACCGGGTCGTCGTTGATCGCCAGCACACACGACGCCTCGCAGGGTGCCGGGCACAGCACGCCCGTGAACTCCGGGAAGTTGTTCGTGGCGTGCAGCCGTTCGAGCGCCCGGCGCCACTCGGCACGCCGGACCAGGTCGTTCCACTCCGGGATCAAGTTGCCCAGCGGACAGGCCTCGTGGCAGAACGGGATGCCGCAGTCCATGCATCGACCCGCCTGCTCCCGCAGCCGGGCCGCCGGCATCGGCTCGTGGACCTCACGCCAGTCGCGCAACCGCAGGGGGACGGGTCGGCGCCGCGGGTTCTCGCGGGAGGTTCCGAGAAATCCCCAAGGGTCGCCCACGGCCGCTCTCCGATCGGCACCGACCGCCTCCGCGCCGGTCGGAACACGGTGCACCCCCCGGCGCCCCACGGCAAGGGCGCGGGGCGAGACGCAGCTGCACCGTTCAGCCGTCCGACACCCTCGCGACGCACCCTCGAGGTCTCTACGAGGCCGACTCCGGATCGGTGTCCTGGCTGAACCCGGTGGCCCACGGGCTTGCAGATTCGGCCTGCCTCGACTCTCGCACCGCCGACGCCGGATGCCCATCATGCGCAGCGGCCGGTTACGGCGCTGGCTACCGCCGTCCCGGGCCGTAACGGGTGATCTCGAAGCCCTCGCCGACGTCAGGTCAGAAGCTGCCGATCTGCGACCCGGGTGGGGCGGGCGGTCGATCTGGCCGAGTTCATCTCCATGTCGCGAGTATCGGTGTGTCCGCTGTTCGCAGCAGGTCATCGAGCGGGGGCCGCCCACTCAGGCGGCGTCCCGGCCTCGGCGTTCGGGTTTGCGCAGCGGACGCATGCCTGGCACCCGGGCCCAACACGGATCGGACGTCGTCCCGCACG
This sequence comes from Pseudonocardia sp., assembly GCF_025465255.1. Lineage (GTDB taxonomy): Bacteria > Actinomycetota > Actinomycetes > Mycobacteriales > Pseudonocardiaceae > Pseudonocardia. The sequence continues at coordinate 1,047 of NZ_JAODNI010000037.1, read as the reverse complement.
TAGGCGGGGCGACGTCCGAGAACTCAAGATCGGGTTACCAGGCGTGAACGGGGCGCCGTGTTGGTGGTCTCGGCATCAGCAGACGATCATCGACTGCTGCGCAGACCCACGACGCTCAAGCCTCGTCGCGGCGTGCTCCGCGTGGGTGCCCGGTGCTTGAATCGGGGATCGCCGACCGGGAGGACGAATCTTCTCCTCTGGTCCGGCCTTGGCCTGCCGGTGTTCCCGTGGAACACGTTCTACTCCTCCCGCCCCCCGCCGACAAGGGCGCCGTGGTCCCCGACGCGGTCGTTGGGGTGCCTGACCGGTCTTTGCGGGCCGCCGGCGGCGAACTCGACAGCGAGACGGTGCCATCACCGCGGTCCCCGGGCTGGCCCGCCAGGTGCTCGCCGACCACGTCGACGCCGGCACCGGCCCCTGTAGGCATAGCGCGATCGGCGCCCAGGCCGGCCAGCACCGCTGGCCCCGCCGCGTCCACACCTACCCCGTGGCGCTGCTGCAGTGGCCGCTCATGCGACTCGACGCCACGCTGGCGTGCTGACGACCGGCTAACCGCCGCCGATACACGGCGTCGCCCGCGGTACGGCCTTCCCTGGCCGTGGCCGCGATGGCGGCTGAAAGGTGGCGACCCGCGCGCTGCCGGCCAAGATCGACTGGCCGGCGGCATCACAGTCCTGACCGGCGTCCGCACCACAGCCGGATATCAGCCGCCGAGGTAGGACATCTCCGGCTTCGGGAGGTCTACGGTGCTCAGGCCACGCAGTTCGGAGTAGCGGTCGTCCCGAGCGCCCCAGGCGGCGGCGATCGCAGCATGCAGCGCGTCGTCGTCGACCCCGCCCCGGAGCAGGCCGCGCAGGTCACGCCCGTGCGCGGCGAACAAGCAGGTGTAGAGCTCGCCGACCGCGGTGACCCTGGCCCGGGTGCAGGTGCTGCAGAACGGCGTGCTCACCGACGAGATCAGCCCGAACTCGCCACGTCCGTCGAGGAAGCGCCAGCGTTGGGCGACCTCGCCCGGGCGCGCCGCCGCCACGGGTTCGACCGGGTGCA
>NZ_JAODNI010000028.1 GCF_025465255.1 Pseudonocardia sp. | reverse complement strand
GGCCGCGAACCAGCTGATCGTCGCCGGGAACATCCAGCTCGTCGCCGAGGCGCTGGTCTTCCTGGAGGCGCACGGCGTCGACACCGAGTCCGCGCTCGCGGTCCTCGGCGGCGGGCTCGCCGGCAGCGCCGTCCTCGACCGCAAGGGCGCGACGATGCGCGCCCGCACGTTCGCGCCGGGCTTCCGGATCGACCTGCACCACAAGGACCTCGGCATCGTCACCGCCGCCGCCCGCGCGGCCGGCGTCGCGATCCCGCTGGGTGCGCACGTCGCCCAGCTCGTCGGGTCGCTGCGCGCGCAAGGCCGCGGCGGGCTCGACCACAGCGCCCTGCTGATGCAGGTCGACCAGCTGTCCGGGAAGGGACCCACGACATGACCCGCATGCGCGCCGTCGACGCCGCCGTCGCCATCCTCAGGGCCGAGGGGGTGACCCACGTCTTCGGCCTGCCCGGCGCCGCGATCAACCCGTTCTACGACGCGATGCGCCGCGACGGCGGCCTGCAGCACGTCCTCGCCCGGCACGTCGAGGGCGCCTCACACATGGCCGAGGGGTACACGCGCACGGCGCCGGGCAACATCGGCGTCTGCGTCGGCACCTCCGGCCCCGCGGGCACGGACATGATCACCGGGCTGTACTCCGCGATGGCCGACTCGATCCCGATCCTCGCCGTCACCGGGCAGGCCCCGGTCGCGAAGCTGCACAAGGAGGACTTCCAGGCGGTCGACATCGCCGCGATCGCCGCCCCCGTCACCAAGCTGGCGATGACCGTCCGCGAACCCGCGCAGGTGCCCGGGGCGCTGGCGCAGGCCTTCCACCTCATGCGCTCCGGGCGCCCCGGGCCGGTCCTGCTCGACCTGCCGATCGACGTCCAGCAGGCCGAGATCGAGTTCGACGCGGAGACCTACGCGCCGCTGCCGATCCACCGCCCGGCTGCGACCCGGGCCCAGGTGGAGAAGGTGCTCGACCTGCTCGCCGGGGCCGAGCGCCCGGTGATCGTCGCGGGCGGCGGGATCGTCAACGCCGACGCCTGCGCCGAGCTGGTCGAGCTCGCCGAGCTGCTCGACGTCCCGGTCAGCCCGACGCTCATGGGCTGGGGCGCCATCCCCGACGACCACCCGCTCATGGCGGGCATGGCCGGCCTGCAGACCGCGCACCGCTACGGCAACGCGACCCTGCTGGCGTCGGACCTTGTGCTGGGCATCGGCAACCGATGGGCCAACCGGCACACCGGGGGCCTGGAGGTCTACCGGCGGGGGCGGACCTTCGTGCACGTCGACGTCGAGCCCACGCAGATCGGCCGGGTGTTCGCGCCGGACTACGGCGTGGCCTCCGACGCGGGCGCGTTCCTCCGCCGGATGCTCGAGGCGGCGCGCGAGCGCGCGCTGCCCGGCCGCGCGGAGTGGGTGCGGGACTGTGTGCAGCGCAAGGGGTCGATGCAGCGCCGGACGCACTTCGACGACATCCCGATCAAGCCGCACCGGGTCTACGAGGAGATGAACCGGGTGTTCGGGCCGGACACCCGTTACATCAGCACGATCGGGCTCTCGCAGATCGCCGGCGCGCAGTTCCTGCACGTCCAGCGGCCCCGGCACTGGATCAACTGCGGGCAGGCCGGGCCGCTCGGTTGGACCGTCCCCGCCGCGCTCGGTGTGCGGGTCGCGGACCCCGACGCGACGGTCGTCGCGCTGTCCGGCGACTACGACTTCCAGTTCATGATCGAGGAGCTGGCGGTCGGGGCGCAGTTCAACCTGCCGTACATCCACGTCGTCGTGAACAACTCCTACCTGGGGCTGATCCGGCAGGCGCAGCGCGGGTTCGACATGGACTACTGCGTGCAGCTCGGCTTCGACAACATCAACTCACCGGAGCTGGGCAAGTACGGCGTCGACCACGTCAAGGTCGCGGAGGGGCTGGGCTGCACCGCCCTGCGCGTCACCGATCCGCGGGACCTGCCGGGGGCCTTCGCGCGGGCGAAGGAGCTCGTCCGGCTGCACCGGGTCCCGGTCGTCGTCGAGGTGGTGCTGGAGCGGGTCACGAACATCGCGATGGGCCAGGAGATCGACGCGGTCACGGAGTTCGAGGAGCTCGCCACGACCGCCGAGGACGCCCCGACCGCCACGATCCCGATCGGAGCAGGCTCGGTCCGATGAGCGGCCACGTGCTGGTCGCGCCCGACAAGTTCAAGGGCTCGCTCACGGCGCCCGAGGTCGCGGCCCACCTGGCCGCCGGCCTGCGGGAAGCAGGCCACCGGGCCGTCGAGCTGCCGGTGGCCGACGGCGGCGAGGGCACCCTCGACGCGGCCCTGGCCGCCGGGTTCCGACGCCGCCCGGTCACGGTGACCGGGCCGACCGGGAAGCCGGTCGACGCCGCCATCGCGCTCCGCGACGGCACGGCGGTGGTCGAGCTGGCGGCGGCGTCGGGCCTGGCACAGCTGCCAGACGGCCCGGAACCGATGCGGGCGAGCAGCCGCGGGACCGGCGAGCTCGTGGCGGCCGCGCTCGACGCGGGGGCCCGCCGGATCGTGCTCGGCGTCGGTGGCAGCGCCGGCACGGACGGCGGGTCCGGCCTGCTGAGCGCGCTCGGCGCGCGGATCACCGACGCCTCGGGCCACGAGCTGCCCGACGGCGGCGCGGCCCTGGCCCGGGCGGACGCGGTGGACCTCGGCGGCCTGGACCCACGGCTCGGCGACGTCGGGATCGTGCTGGCCTCCGACGTGGACAACCCGCTGCTCGGCCCGGCCGGGGCCGCGGCCGTCTACGGCCCGCAGAAGGGGGCGACGCCCGAGGGTGTCGCCCTGCTCGACGCCGCACTGGCCCGATTCGCCGGGCTCGTCGCACCGGACGGTGCCACCCTGCCCGGTGCGGGAGCGGCGGGCGGCGTCGGCTTCGCCGCGCTCGCGGTCCTCGGGGCGCGACGCCGCCGGGGGGTCGAGGTGGTCCTTGAGCTGACCGGCTTCGCGGAGCAGCTGCCCGGCGCCGCGCTCGTCGTGACGGGGGAGGGGGCGCTCGACGCGCAGACCCTGCACGGCAAGGCGCCCGCGGGGGTGTCCGCCGCGGCGCGGGAGTCAGGCGTACCGGTGGTGGCGGTGTGCGGCCGGTGCGAGCTCGGCCCGGCCGAGCTGGCGGGCGCCGGGATCCGGGAGGTGCACGCCCTCGTCGACCGGGAACCCGATCCCGCACGGTGCCTCAGAGAGGCGGGCCGGCTCCTGCGGGAGGTCGGGCGGTCCCTGCTCTGATCGAGCCGACCAGGCGTCAGTGTGCCCGGGTCTGCGGCCCGCCGGTTTCACCCCCCGCCGGGTTGCCGGTCGGGCTCCAGATCGTCGGCCGCCGCCTCGACGACGCCGTCGTGCTCCGCGCCTCCGCAGCGTTCGAGGCCGCCGCGCCGTGGGCCGACCGGTGGCCGCCGTTGCTCGACGAGATGGGGTTGTGAGTACGGGTAGGTGCCAGGAACCGGGGGGCGCACCCCGCCCGATTCGGGTGTTCGCCCCATCGTCCGGTGGCGTCGGCGGCTGCATTCTTATCCCCGAAGGCCTCGCCCGCTGATCTGCGGCGCCGTCGGTCTTCAACCCCACTCGGCAAGCCCTGAGACCTTGAGGAGATCACGATGAGCAAGCGCAAATGGAAGCAGTGTCTGGCGCTGATCGTCCCCGTCATCGCGGCCACTGCAGTGCCGCTTCTCGTCGCCCCGTCCGCCTCAGCGGCGGAGAAGAGCCCGCAGAGCGGCAACGTGACCTTCGAGGTCACCGGATCCGGCACCGCGATCACCATCGACACCGACCCTGCCGGTCCTCCCGGGCAGGAAAGGCTGTACGACGTGTCCTTGCCGTGGCGCGGGGAGTTCACCGTGCCGGCGGGTGTCGACATGCTCCAGGTGGTCGCCGTCGGTGGCGACAACCCCGGCTGCCGGATCGTTCTGGACGGCAGGGTCGTTGCTGAGCAGCCGCCCGGTGGTTCGGCTCACTGCATCTACGACGCCACCGCTGGCGGGCGGTGACGCCCAGCGCGGGGCGAGCAGGGCCGCCCGTGATCGCGACACGGGCGGCCTGGCATCGAGGCGTCAGTGCCCGCGGAACGCCTCCAACAGCCACCAGGCCGCCTCGTCCGTGCGGACCTTCGCGTCGACGAGCATCGGCCGGTCGCGCGGCCCGTCCAGCCACTTGCGGACAGCGTCGAGGTCGTCCTCGGACCGGACGGTCGCCGCCGCGCAGCCGTACCCCTGCGCGACCGCGGCGAGGTCGGCGTCCGGGAAGCGGACGGTGCCGTGGTCGGCGCCCTCGAAGTGGTGGAACTCGGCGCCGTAGCCGGCGTCGTCGTAGACCACGACGAGCAGGCCTATGCCGAGACGCACCGCGGTCTCCAGCTCCGAGATGCCCATGAGGAACCCGCCGTCACCCGCCGCGGCGACGGTCAGCCGGTCCGGGCGGGCGATCGCGGCGCCCAGCGCGGTGGCCAGCCCGAGCCCGATCGACTGGAAGCCCTGCGTGAAGCAGAACCCCGCCGCGTCGGGCACGGCCAGGTAGGCGCTGGGGTAGCCCATGAAGTTGCCGGAGTCGACGGCCACCGTGCGCTCGGCGGGCAGCAGGGCGTCGAGGGCGGTGGAGAGCGTCCGGGGGTCGATGTGGTCGGGGTCGGCGGCCTGGGCGGGCACCGGGATCTGCGTCCACCGGCCCTCGGCCGCGATGCGCTCACCGATCGCGGCGGTCCGGTAGCCCGGGCCACCCGTGACGGCACCGGCGACGTCGTGCGCGGTCCCGGCCACGTCACCGAGCACTCCGAGGTCGACGGGTCGCTGTGCGCCGATGGCCGAGGGCGTGTCGTCGACCTGGACCACCGTGGCGCCGTCGCCGATGAGGGCGCCGTGGCGGGTGGTCCACATCGTCAGCGACGCGCCCCAGGCCACCACCAGATCGGCCCCGGTGATCAGCTCCGCGGCCAGGTCGGTGGCGAACCCGCCGGAGATGCCGAGGTTCCAGGCATGGCCCGTGAACAGCCCGTTCGCGACGGCGGACGTGGCCAGCAGTGCCCCGCAGGTGTCGGCGAGCGCGGCCAGTTCGGGGCCGGCGTGCCGGGCGCCGCGGCCCGCGATGAACACGGGCCGCTCGGCGCGGTCGATCAGCGCCGCCAGCGCGGCGACCGCGGCGGCGTTCGGCCGGGCCGGGAGCACCTCGACGAACCGGGGCGACGGTGACGGCGCCGTGCAGGGCTGTTCCTGCACGTCGAGGGGCAGGTTCAGCACCACCGTCCGGCGCTGGTTGCGGCACGTGTCGTAGGCGCGCAGCACGTCGGCCACCGCGGACGCGGCCGAGTGCACCCGCTCGGGCACCGCGCCGACCGACGCCACCAGGGCGTCCTGGTCGATGCGGAAGTTGGACCGCACGGCGGCGCCGCCCGTGTCGGCGGCCAGCACGAGCAGCGGGGTGCGGCTCTTGGCGGCCTCGGTGATGCCGGTCAGCGCGTTGGTCAACCCGCAGCCCTGGTGCAGCGAGAGCACCGCGACGTCGCCGGACGTGCGCGCGAAGGCGTCGGCCATGGTGGCTGCGCCGCCCTCGTGGCGCGCGGCGCTGAACGGCACGCCGTGCTCGCGCAGGGCGTTGGTGACGTGGAAGTTGCCGCTCCCCACCACCCCGAACGCGTGCCCGACTCCGAGGCCCGCGAGCAGCGACCCGACGACGCCGGCGACCGTGCCGGTAGTGACGGGACCGCTCACCGCTCGACCAGCGCGAGCACGCGGGCGGGGCTGCCCGAGCCGCCGACGATCGGCAGCGGCGACACGATCAACATCGCGCCCGTGGACGGAAGCGCGTCGAGGTTGCGCAGGCTGGTGAGGCCCCATTTGTTCGCGCCCATGAGGTAGTTGTGGCAGGCGAAGGGCGGATCGAAGCTGTGCGCCGCGCCGGCGTCCGTGCCCACCGTCTCCGTGCCGAAGCCGGTGATCGGCGACTCCTGCGCGAGCCAGCGCGCGCACTCCGGCGAGACGCCGGGGGTGTGCGGGCCGTTCTCGTCGGCGTTCGCGAATGCAACGGCGTCCTCGCCCCGCGAAGACCACCCGGTGCGGTAGAGCAGCCAGCCGCCGTCGGGCAACGGGCCGTTCTCGGCCTCCCAGGCCTTCACGTGGTCGATCTCCAGCAGGAAGTCGGGGTCCTTCTCCACCTCGGCGGTCATGTCGATCACGGCGGCCGCGGCCACCAGCGTGCTCAGGGGGGCCTGCGAGACGTCGAGCCCGTCCTGGCCCGACACCCAGTGCACCGGCGCGTCGAGGTGGGTGCCGGTGTGCTCGCCGGTGTGGATGTCGTTCCAGTACCAGGCCGGGCCGCGGTCGTCGTAGCGGCTGAGCTCCTCGAGCCGGAACCGGCTCGTGTTCGCCAACGGCGGCGGGAGTTCCAGGATCGGCGTCGACTCCTGCAGCGGGGTGGTCAGGTCGACGACCTGCACCGCGCCGGAGCGCGCCGCGTCGAGCACGGTGGAGAGAACGGACATGACGACTCCTCGACGGCTGGGGCGTGGAACGCCATCATGTTCTCCCTCGAGCCGCACCGCGCTCAACCGCCGCCGTCGCGGGCATCGACGAGAGACCACGGGCCGGCCGGCCCCCTCGTCGGGGTGCAGATGTCCCGCGTCCGTCTGCCGTGTCGATCCGCGGCTGCCCCGTTCGACCTTGCGGTGGGAGGGTCGAGCGGCGACCCCCGAGATCGAGGAGATCGACGATGGCGAAGTACATGCTGATCATGCGAGGCACGGACGAGTCCGTGGCAAAGATGATGGAGACGCCCTTCGAGCAGTTGCTCGAGACGGTGGGTCGCTTCAACGAGGAGATGATCCGGGCCGGTGTGCTCGTCGCCGCCGAGGGCCTGGACGACCCGACCCAGGGCGTGGTGGTCGACTTCAGCGGCGAGGCGCCGGTGGTCACCGACGGTCCGTACGGCGAGACGAAGGAGCTGTTCGGCGGCTTCTACGTGATCGAGGCGGCTTCGAAGGAGGAGGCGGTCGAGTGGGCCAACCGGCTGCCGGCGGTTGCCGGTACGAAGTGCGAGGTCCGCCGCGTGCCGGGCATCGACGAGTTCCCGCAGGACAACGAGTGGATCACCAAGGAGCGGGCGTGGCGGGAGCGGACCGGCCAGCTCTGATGCCCGCGGCCCCCGGCGGCCCGCCGAGCACCGAGTCTGCGCGGCGGGCCGTCGAGGCCGTCTGGCGGATCGAGTCCGCACGGATCGTCGGTGCGCTGGCCCGCTACACCGGGGACTTCGCGCTCGCCGAGGACGTCGCGCAGGAGGCGGTGGCGGAGGCGCTCGTCACCTGGTCGCGAGACGGTGCGCCCGCGAACCCGGTGGGGTGGCTGCTCGCGACCGCGCGGCGGCGCGCCATCGACGGCTTCCGCCGCCGGTCGGCACTCGACGAGCGGTACGCCATGCTCGCCGGCCAGCTCGCCGAGGGTGAGGCGAGCTCGGGCGCGGCGGCCCCGCGGGACCGGTCGGACGACCTGCCGTGGGACCCCGACACCGGGTCGACGACGACGTCCTCGCGCTGATGTTCGTGTCCTGTCATCCGGTGCTCTCGCCCGAAGCCCGCGTGGCCCTGACGCTGCGCGCGGTCGGCGGCCTGGCGAGCGAGGAGATCGCCCGGGCGTTCCTCGTGCCCGTGCCGACGGTCCAGGCTCGGATCACGCGGGCCGAGAAGACGATCGCCGCGGCGGGAGTGCCGTTCGAGCTGCCGCCGTCGGAGGAGCGGCGCGAGCGGCTCGGCGGTGTCCTGAGCGTGCTGTACGTGATCTTCACGGAGGGCTCGACGGCGACGACGGGTGACCGCCTGCTGCGCCCCGATCTCGCCTACGAGGCGATCCGGCTGGCCCGGATGCTGGCCGCATTGTCGCCCGAGGAGCCCGAGGAGCCCGAGGTGTACGGGCTGCTCGCCTGTTCGAACTCACGGCCGCGCGCTTTCCCGCACGTACCGGGCCCGATGGCGAGGCGGTGCTCCTGGAGGATCAGGAAAGGCGCCTCTGGGACCGGTCGGCGATCCGTCGCGGTCTGGCCGCGATCGGCCGGGCCTCCGCTGTCGGGCGTGGCCTCGGACCGTACGGACTGCAGGCGGCGATCGCCGCCTGCCACGCGTCGGCGTCCTCGGTGCCGGAGACGGACTGGGAGCGTGTCGTGCTCCTCTACGAGGCGCTCGGACGCGTGGCTCCGTCACCTGTCGTCGAGCTCAACCGGGCCGTCGCCGTCGCGATGGCGAACGGACCACAGCAGGCGCTGTCCATCGTGGACGAGCTGGTCGCCTCCGACCGCCTGTCCGGGTCGTACCTGCTCCCGAGCGTCCGCGGCGAGCTGCTCGTCCGGCTCGGCCGGACCTCGGAGGCACGGGCCGAGCCAGTGTCAGTCGCATCGGCTCGTGCGGCGAGGCGCCGGGGTCGAGGATGTCGGGCACCTCGTTGTTGCTCCACGATGCCGCTACTACCTGGGCAGAACCCGGGAATCGGCGGCTTGTCCTGCCGGGCGACGCCGGTGCGGTGACGGTGACCAGGCTCCGGTCTCGTGTGGACGAACCGGTCCGTTCCTGACGTCGCGGAACAGGACCTCGTCCTGTGGAACCCGGCCGGAGACAGTCATGCCACTGCAGCACATGCAACAACGAGAACGACGAGGTCAGAGGCCGTGAGCCGGGGTGTGCCCACGGGTTCACGCCGAAGGGTCGTCTTACGAGCCGAGAATGATCGAGTCGCCCTCGACCGTGATCCCCCGGGGGGTCAGTGCACGCTTCGCGGGACCCGTCACCACTGCGCCGTCGGTGATCGCGAACCGGCTCCCGTGGCACGGGCACCGGATCGTCCCTTCGGTCACCTCGTTGAGCGTGCACCCGTCGTGGGTGCAGATGGCGTCGAAGGCCTCGAAGCTTCCCGCCGCAGGCCGGGTGACGACGACGTTGTGCTCGGGGAAGACTC
>NZ_JAODNI010000209.1 GCF_025465255.1 Pseudonocardia sp. | reverse complement strand
CGCGCTGGGCACGGTCACGGAGCTGGCGCATCTCGCGCTCGCCACCCTCCTTGACCTTGCGGCGGACGTCGCTCTTGGCGCCCTCCGCCTCGAGCTCGGCGATGTCGGCCTCGAGCTTCTGGGCCCGGGCCTCCAGGTCCGTGTCCCGGCGCACCTCGACCCGCTTGCGCTCCACGCTCATCTCGTTCTCGAGCGTGGACAGGTCCTGGTGACGCAGGTCCTTGTTCACCGAGGTGATGACGTACGCGGCGAAGTAGATGATCTTCTCGAGATCCTTCGGCGCCAGGTCGAGCAGGTAGCCCAGCCGGCTCGGCACACCCTTGAAGTACCAGATGTGCGTGACCGGGGCGGCCAGCTCGATGTGGCCCATCCGCTCACGCCGCACCTTGGCGCGCGTGACCTCCACGCCGCAGCGCTCGCAGATGATGCCCTTGAACCGGACGCGCTTGTACTTGCCGCAGTAGCACTCCCAGTCCCGGGTCGGACCGAAGATCTTCTCGCAGAAGAGTCCGTCCTTCTCGGGCTTGAGCGTGCGGTAGTTGATGGTCTCCGGCTTCTTGACCTCGCCGTGCGACCACTGGCGGATGTCCTCGGCGGTAGCCAGGCCGATCCGCAGCTCGTCGAAGAAGTTGACGTCGAGCACTTAGTTGTCCTCAGTTTCCCCGAAGAAATGAATTCGGTAAGTGGCTCCGGCCAGGGTCAGTTGACGACATCGTCGATGGTCATCGAGTCGGATCCGGGACGGCTGGACAGGTTGATGCCCAGGTTCGCCGCGGCCCGCTCGAGGTCCTCGTCGTCGGTGTCGCGCATCTCGATGGCCGCGCCGTCGCTGGACAGCACCTCGACGTTCAGGCAGAGCGACTGAAGCTCCTTCAGCAGCACCTTGAACGACTCGGGGATGCCCGGCTCGGGGATGTTCTCCCCCTTGACGATGGCCTCGTAGACCTTGACCCTGCCCACCACGTCGTCGGACTTGATGGTGAGCAGTTCCTGCAGGGTGTAGGCGGCGCCGTAGGCCTGCATCGCCCAGCACTCCATCTCACCGAAGCGCTGGCCACCGAACTGGGCCTTACCGCCGAGCGGCTGCTGCGTGATCATGGAGTACGGACCGGTGGAGCGTGCGTGGATCTTGTCGTCCACCAGGTGGGCCAGCTTCAGGATGTACATGTAGCCGACCGCGACCGGGAACGGGTAGGGCTCGCCGGAACGCCCGTCGAGCAGCGTCGCCTTGCCGTTCGGGCCGACCATGCGGTCCCCGTCGCGGTTCGGCAGCGTCGAGCCCAGCAGCCCGGTGATCTCGTTCTCCTTGGCGCCGTCGAACACCGGCACCGCGGTGTTCGTGCCGGGCGGCACGGAGAGGAGCTCGTCGGGCATCTTGGACGCCCAGTCGGGCCTGCCCTCGACCTCCCAGCCGGACTTGGCGATCCAGCCGAGGTGGGTCTCGAGGACCTGGCCGATGTTCATCCGTCGCGGCACACCGTGCGTGTTCAGGATGATGTCGACGGGCGTGCCGTCCGGCAGGAAGGGCATGTCCTCGGCGGGGAGGATCTTGCCGATGACGCCCTTGTTGCCGTGCCGGCCGGCGAGCTTGTCGCCGTCCTGGATCTTGCGCTTCTGGGCCACGTAGACGCGGACCAGCTCGTTGACGCCCGGCGCGAGCTCGTCGTCGTCGTCCCGGGAGAAGACCCGGATGCCGATGACCTTGCCGTTCTCGCCGTGCGGGACCTTCAGCGAGGTGTCGCGCACCTCGCGCGCCTTCTCACCGAAGATCGCGCGGAGCAGGCGCTCCTCCGGGGTCAGCTCGGTCTCGCCCTTCGGCGTCACCTTGCCGACCAGGATGTCGCCGGGCTGGACCTCGGCGCCGATCCGGATGATGCCGCGCTCGTCCAGGTCCGCGAGGACCTCCTCGGAGACGTTCGGGATGTCCCGGGTGATCTCCTCGGCGCCGAGCTTGGTGTCCCGGGCGTCGATCTCGTGCTCCTCGATGTGGATCGACGTGAGCACGTCGTCCTGCACCAGGCGCTGCGAGAGGATGATCGCGTCCTCGTAGTTGTGGCCCTCCCACGGCATGATCGCCACGAGCAGGTTCTTGCCCAGCGCCATCTCGCCGTTCTCGGTGCAGGGTCCGTCGGCGAGCACCTGGCCCACCTCGACCCGCTGCCCCTCGTCCACGATCGGCTTCTGGTTGTTGCAGGTGCCCTGGTTCGACCGGCGGAACTTGTTCAGCCGGTACGTCTGCCGGGTGCCCTCGTCGGCCATGATCGTGATGTAGTCGGCGCAGAGCTCCTCGACGACACCCGCCTTCTCGGTGACGACGACGTCACCCGCGTCGACCGCGGCGCGCAGCTCCATGCCCGTGCCGACCAGCGGCGACTCGCTGCGGAGCAGCGGGACGGACTGACGCTGCATGTTCGCACCCATCAGGGCGCGGTTCGCGTCGTCGTGCTCGAGGAACGGGATCAGCGCCGTCGCGACAGACACCATCTGGCGCGGCGACACGTCGATGTACTCGACGCCCGTCGGCGGGATCAAATCGACCTCGCCGCCCTTGCGGCGGACCAGGACGCGGTCCTCGGTGAAGGACCCGTCCTCGTGCAGCGGCGCGTTGGCCTGCGCGATGACGAAGCGGTCCTCCTCGTCGGCGGTCAGGTAGTCGATCTGCTCGGTGACCCGGCCCTCGACGACCTTGCGGTACGGCGTCTGGATGAAGCCGAACGGGTTGACCTGCGCGAACGTCGACAGCGACCCGATCAGACCGATGTTCGGGCCTTCCGGGGTCTCGATCGGGCACATCCGGCCGTAGTGGCTGGGGTGCACGTCGCGGACCTCGAAGCCCGCCCGCTCACGGGACAGACCACCCGGGCCCAGCGCGGACAGACGCCGCTTGTGCGTCAGGCCGGCCAGCGGGTTGTGCTGATCCATGAACTGGGACAGCTGCGAGGTGCCGAAGAACTCCTTGATCGCGGCCACGACGGGCCGGATGTTGATCAGGGTCTGCGGCGTGATGGCCTCGACGTCCTGCGTGGTCATCCGCTCGCGGACGACGCGCTCCATCCGGGACAGGCCCACGCGGACCTGGTTCTGGATGAGCTCGCCGACCGTGCGCAGGCGACGGTTGCCGAAGTGGTCGATGTCGTCGGTCTCGACCGGGATCTCCTCGCCCGGCTTACCGGGCGCCGCCATCATGGTCTCGCCGGCGTGCAGCCGGACGAGGTACTCGATGGTGGTGGCGATGTCCTCCTCGGTGAGCGTGCCCAGGGCGGGCGGCTCGCTGAGGCCGAGCTTCTTGTTGATCTTGTACCGGCCGACCTTGGCGAGGTCGTAGCGCTTGTCCTTGAAGAACAGGTTCTCCAGGAGCGTCTGGGCGCTCTCCCGCGTCGGGGGCTCGCCCGGGCGCAGCTTGCGGTAGATGTCGAGCAGCGCCTCGTCCTGGCCGGCGGTGTGGTCCTTCTCCAGGGTGGCGAGGATCGTCTCGGAGAACCCGAAACGCTCCTGGATCTGCTCGGTCGTCCAGCCGAGCGCCTTCAGCAGTACGGTGACCGGCTGGCGGCGCTTGCGGTCGATGCGGACGCCGACGGTGTCGCGCTTGTCGACGTCGAACTCGAGCCACGCACCGCGGCTCGGGATGACCTTGACCGAGTAGACGTCCTTCTCGGTCGTCTTGTCGATGTTGTGGTCGAAGTAGACACCCGGGGACCGCACCAGCTGCGACACCACGACTCGCTCGGTGCCGTTGATGATGAAGGTGCCCTTGTCGGTCATCACCGGGAAGTCACCCATGAACACCGTCTGGCTCTTGATCTCGCCGGTGGTGTTGTTGGTGAACTCCGCGGTGACGAACAGCGGGGCCCCGTAGGTCATGTCCTTGTCCCGGCACTCCTCGACGGAGGCCTTGACCTCGTCGAAGCGCGGGTCGGAGAAGGACAGCGACATGGACCCGGAGAAGTCCTCGATCGGAGAGATCTCCGTCAGGATCTCCTCGAGACCTCCGACCGGGTTCACGTCGCCGGCGTCGATCCGCCGCTGGAACCAGGCCTCGTCGCCGACCAGCCACTGGAACGACTGGATCTGGAGATCGAGGAGGTCAGGCACCTCCAGGGGCTCGCGGATCTTCGCGAAGGAGACACGGGTGGGTGCGCCAGGGAAGCTCGGGTTCGCCGAGACGGCGTTGCCGGGGGTCGCAGTGGTCACGGTGGCGCGGGAGACAGCCAAGATGCGTCCTTCCGAGAACTACGCTCTCGTCTGGCGGGCACCGCCCCCGAAGCGCTACCGTCACCTCCGCCGCCGCCGGATGCCGATTGCGCAGCGATCCGGGACGTGGACGTCCGGTGTTGCCGGGGAGCGAGACTCGCCGTTTATTGTCAGGGCGCGGACTCCGACCAGGCCCGGCGAGCACGATGGCGGACCTTCGGCACCGGCACGGTCCTGAGACCCCTTGCGAGGAACGGACCCTGACCGGCGGAATTTCCGACAGCGTGCACGCGGAACCTGGGCGGAGGCAGCGCAAAGAGGCAGTCTAGCCGCAAAAGCAGCCGCTGTCGAGACGGGTCACCGAGCCAAGCACGAAGGCAACCATCGGAACCCAAGAGTGACCTGACAGACGCACCGAGTCAAGACGCTACGCGTCGGTAAGTGGTCCTCCGTGGAGGACGACCGGCTGCTCCGGGCGAGGAACGGCCACCATCCGCCGGTCCGGCGTGGGATCCGTCCGCTCCGCCCGCCATCGACGGGAGGTGAACGGTCCACCCGATCGAGGTCTCGCCCGCCGTGGGAGGCGAACGGAACCCCGGGTCGGTGCGACCTTACCCGCAGCGGTCCGCGCCCCCGGCCCCCGGGCCCCCGGCGCCCGGGCCCCGGGCCGTCGGTCTCCGCCGGATCCCGCCCGGCGGTTGACACCCCCTCACACACGACACGACGATCGTCGCGTGCCGGGCAGCTGTCGCACGACGGCCGCGAGCACGCACCTCGCGCGACAAGGGAGTCGACCATGAGTGAAGTCCCCGCCATGAAGGACCTGCTGGGCGCGGACGCCCCGAGCAACTGGGGCAAGTGGGGGCCCGACGACGAGCTGGGCTGTCTCAACTACCTCGACGCGGGCGAGGTGCTGCGCGGGGTACGGCACATCAAGTCCGGCGAGGTCTTCACGCTGCAG
>NZ_JAODNI010000200.1 GCF_025465255.1 Pseudonocardia sp. | reverse complement strand
CGCACCGGCCAGCAGGATCGGCACGATGACCGCGCCCGCGTAGAAGGCGAGCACGTGCTGGACGCCGTAGACGGCGAGCTTGCCGGCGGGGAGGACCTCGTCGACGGGGTGGGGCCGGCGGCCCTCGTGCCCGCGTCGGGACCAGGACGTCGGTGTTCGGGTTCGGGCGGTAGCGCGCACGGTCACCTCTTGGGGGGTGGGGTGGGATCGCCGCCCAGGGTGACCCACGCCACGGCCGCCGGGGCAGGCACCGCGCGCACGAAGGGAACGGACGGGCCCCGCGCGCTTTTGTGCGATCCGACAGAGCCCGGTGATCGGTCCCGTCCCATCCCGGGGATGGGCCCCCTCGCCACGACCGCGCCCGCCTCGTCGGCGATGCGGCCCGCCGGCCTCGCCTGCCGGGCCACGGTCGCGTCCTGACGTCGACGCGGCCGCCGGTCTCGATCGGGCAAAGTCTCGGCGATCCCGGACGCGGGTCGCCCGATGCGGTGCGATCGTTGTCCGACGCAACCCGAGCGCCCCTCCGGCCGTCCTCTCCTCAGGTGCCGGCAGTGTCCCGGTCGGCACCCACCGGGCGGGGGCCCGGTGTCGGGGAGGGAGAGAGATGAGCATGACCAGCATGAACACGAGAGCGCGGCTCGGCGCCGTGGCCGTCGCCACCGTCGGGGTCCTGGCGGCCGGCTGTTCCGGCGGTGGCACGGACGAGGTCAACGGCGGGGTCCCGCTGTCGAGCACGACTGCGGCCGCGACGCCCACGACGACCGCCGCGCCGACGGGCGAACCGGTCGCCACGGCGCCGGCCTCCGCCGGCGACGCGCTGAACCCGCCGAACTGCGCCACGCGCAACCTGAGGATCACCCTCACCGACCGCGACGCAGGCGCCGGCTCGGTGTACTCGACGATCAGCTTCCTGAACGTCGGCCCGGGCACGTGCCAGCTCCGGGGCTTCCCGGGCGTCTCGTACGTAACCGGCGACGACGGCCGACAGGTCGGCGCGGCTGCCGAGATGAGCGGGCCGCGCGGGGACCAGGTCCGGCTCGGGCCGGGTGCTGCCGCGGGGGCGGCGCTGCAGATGCCCCAGGCCGCGAACTTCGACGCCGCGGCCTGCCGGCCGACGCCCGTCCGCGGCCTGCGGGTCTACCCGCCGGGGGAAACGGCCTCGGCCTTCGTCCCGCTGGAGACCACCGGCTGCGCAGGCACCACGCCCTCCGCGCAGCTGTTGATCCAGACGATGAAGGCCTAGGTGCCGGAGCAGCTGATGGCCGAGGAGGTGTGCCCGTGCGGCTGCTACAGCCGCCCTGGCGGTGCTCGGCCCAGGCCTCGGCCTCCAAGATCGCGGCCGTCACCTCCACGTCCCGGTACCGACCGCGGGCCTTCAGGACGAACCGCTGCGCAGGCGTAGAAGGCGCCGGGCGGTGAACGCGAGCTGCTCACGCAGCGGCGACCGGATGTGTCCCTGGCGGACCAGCTCACTCCCGTGCCGGTTCAGGAATCGCCAGTTGTTCCGCACCGTCGACCATTGCGCAGCCAGATTTCGGGGCTGTCCCCCGGGATAGCGGAGGGATTCCCAGAAATAGGTGTCGCCGGTGAGGAGGCAGCGGTGACCGAGTTGCTCAGCCCGCAGAAAGAAGTCCGTCTCCTCACGGTAGGCGTTGCCGGTGTAACCCGTGTCGAACTGCAGGTCGTCGAACACCGTGCGCCGGACGAGCGATGGCGCCGGGATCAGCGGGGTGCGAACCGGCGCCTCGGGAAAACCGGCGATCTCGTCCAGGCCGTTGGGGCCTGCCCGCGTCGACCGGGCCGCTGCGAGGACCGTCTCGAGGTCTTCGTCGCGCCCGGCGTGCACGATCGGTGCGCCGACGATCTCCACATCGTGACGGTGCGCCGCGGTGCGCAGCACCTGGGCGTATTCGGGTGGGAAGCGGCAGTCGTCCTCGACGAACAGCACCCACATGGTGCGGGCAGCGGCCGCGCCGGTGTTGCGCGCGGCCGGGGAGCCATAGTTCTCACGGTGCCGCAGCGGTCGCAGTCGCGGGTCGGGCCGGCTGGTCAACCACTCCCACGTGCCGTCGCTCGACCCGTCGTCGACGACGAGCACCTCCTCGACATCCGCGATCGTCAGAATGTTGCCGAGGTTCGCGCGCAAGGCAGCCAGGCGGTTGAACGTCGGAAGCACGGCGGCGATCGTCACGGGCTGCGAGTTCCCTCGCGGCCGCGGTTCATTCGCGCGCTCGAGGGAACTTCCCAGCGGTGCTGAACGTGCTCCAGGTGGTTGACTCGCTGGGTCCGGGCGGTGCCGAGCGGCACGTGGTGGACCTGGCGGTGGCGCTGCGCCGCCGTGGGCACGCCGTGGCGTTGGCGTGCTCGGTCGGCGGCCCGCTGGCGCGCGAGCTCGCCGCCGCCGATGTTGCGGTGCATCAGCTCATGCCGGCACTGGTGAAGCGTCGGGCCTGCCCGGAGTTCGCCGCCCGGCTGCGTCCGCTGGTGCACGCCGGGCATTTCGACGTCGTACATGCCCACATCCACGCCTCCGCTGTGGCCGCCGCCCGGGCGACGGAGGGGACACCTGCCGTGCTCGTGCTGACCGAGCACACCGAGGCGCCGTGGCGCGGACCGCTCGACCGCTGGTTCGCCGCGTCCAGTTACCGGCGGGCGGACGCGTTGCTGGCGGTATCGACCGCCGTGGCCCGGATGCTGCGCGAGGTTCTCGACGTCCCGCCCACGCGGGTCCGGGTGGTTCCGCCGGCGATCACGCCGGCGCAGGTCCCGCCGACTCGCCGCCCCGAGCGCTGGCTGGGCCGGCCGTTGGTCGGCAGAGTGTGTCGGCTGCAGCCGGAGAAGGGCGTGGAGGTCTTCCTGCGGGCGGCGGCGCTGGTGCGGAGGCATGTACCGGATGTGCAGTTCGTCGTGGCCGGCGAGGGGCCGATGGCCGGTCAGCTGCGGGTGCTTTCCGAGGACCTGCACCTCCGGGGGGCGCTGGAGTTCCTCGGCCACCGCCACGACGCGCGAGCTTTGATCGGCACGCTTGAGGTGATGGCCCTGAGCTCGCTTTCGGAGGGCAGCCCGCTGGTGGTCCCCGAGGCACTGGCCGCCGGCGTGCCCGTCGTGTGCAGCGCCGTGGGCGGGGTGCCCGATCAGTTCCGCGACGGCGTGGAGGGCCTGCTCGTGTCACCGGACCATCCGGCCGATCTCGCGGCGGCCGTGATGCGGGTGTTGCTCGAGCCGGATCTCGCTGCTCGGTTACGACGCGGCGCGCTGCATCGAGCGAGCGCGTGGCCGCATGAGCGGATGGTGGACGAGGTCGAAGAGGTCTACACACGCGCGGTTGCGCGGGCCGCGGTGACCCGGGTGAGTGCGCGCGCATGAACCCCTACCTGGTGACGACCACGGGCGCCGGCAGCATCGACCGCCGCGGTCAGGAACTCGCCCGCCGACTTCCGGTGCCGACCGTGGAGATCAGTCCCTGCCGTACCAGCGCAGGGTGGTTCGGGGTCGACAGCGTGTCCGTCGGCGCGATCCGCGGCGCGGTAGGAGACCGCCTGCTGCTGCGCGCCCTCCGCGCGCGAGACGGCATCCCTCACTTCGCCCACCACCACTTCGCCCGGTACGGCCCGCGGCTGCGCCGCCCGTTCGTCGTCACCGTGCACGATTTGATCCGATACAACGACCTCACAGCGCTGGTGCCGCTGATCAATGCACCGACCCGGCGGGACCGGCGGTGGATCGCGGCCGAGGCCGAGGGGGTGCGGCGAGCGGCCGCGGTCGTCGCCGTCTCGCAGACCACCCGGCGGGACCTGATCGAGCGGCTGCAGCTCGATCCAGCACGAGTCGCGGTGGTGTATCACGGCCTCGACCACGCCCTGTTCCGTCCGGTGACTCACCGACTCTCCGGCGCCCCGTATGTGCTGTTCGTCGGATCGGAGCACCCGCGAAAGAACCTCGGGACCCTGCTGCGGGCCTTCGTACTGCTGCGGCGGCGCCGGCCGCATCTGCGACTGGTGAAGGTGGGACTCGCCGGAGGCTCGGAGGCCCGGTTCGGCGCCGCTTTGACCCGCTGGATTCAGGACCTCGGGCTCGCGGACGTTGTCGACGCGGTCGGTGAGGTTTGCGACGACGACCTGGTGGCGTGGTACTCGGGCGCGGTGTGCCTGGTGCTGCCCTCGCGGGCGGAAGGTTTCGGGCTGCCCCCGTTGGAGGCGATGGCATGCGGGTGCCCGGTGGTCGTGTCGACGGCCGGCGCACTCCCCGAGATCGTCGCGGGCGCCGGCCCCTGTATCGAGCCTTACGACATCGCGGGCTGGGCCGACGCGATCGCTGCGGTCCTCGACGACGCCGGCCTTCGCGCACGGATGCGCGAGGCCGGGCTGCGGCGGGCGGCCGAGTTCAGCTGGGAGCGGGCCGCGGCCGGCACGGTGCGCGTCTACGAGCGGCTTGCCGACGAGCGCGTGGGGTCATCGGGATGAGCTCGGCATGCACCGTCCGCGGCCGCCGCCGTGACCACGACCCGCCCCCGGCCCTGCCCAGATTCAGTCGACGTTGACAACAGGTCGGCCAGCCTGGTCAGGGAGATGAAACAGTATGCGGGTCATCCACGTCGCCCCGACACCGTTCGGTCGGGAGGGGCTGTTCGGCGGCGGCGAGCGTTATCCCCTGGAGCTGGCTCGCGCACTCGCCGCCGAGGTCGACTGCGAGTTGGTGACCTTCGGCGTGCGCCCGCGGGTGGTCGTGGACCCGAGTGGGCTGCGGGTGCGGATCCTGTGCACATGGACCCGCTTGTGGCACCACCCGGCGCATCCGGTGGCGCCGAGCCTGCCGGCCGCGCTGCGCGGCGCCGACATCGTGCACACCCACCACCTTCACAGCACGCCGAGCCGTGTCGCCGCCGTCACCGCGCGCCTGTCCGGGCAGTGGCTGGCGGTCACCGACCATGGGCTGGGCGGTGGAGACTGGGGCGGGCTGCTACCTCGACTGTTCCATCGATTCCTGGCCGTGTCGCAGCACTCGGCGCAGACGTTGCGCGCGCCCGCGCATCGGACGGCGGTGATCTACGGGGGCGCGGACCCGCACCGGTTTCATCCCGACGGCGCGGACGGGCGCGACGGGGTGCTCTACGTCGGCCGCCTGACCCCGCACAAGGGCATCGACCGGCTCATCCGGGCGCTGCCTGTCGGCGCCCGGTTGACCTGCGCGGGCACGGCAGGCCACGACCCGCGCCCCCCGGCGAACGGTTACCTGCCGCTGCTGCGCAGGCTCGCGGACGGGCGACAAGTGACCTTCCCGGGCGAGATTCCCGATGATCAGCTGCCGCTGCTCTACCGGCGCGCCCAGGTGCTGGTGCTGCCCTCGGTGCATCAGACGTGCTACGGACGCCAGGTCGCGCTCCCCGAGTTGCTCGGCCTCTGTGTGCTCGAGGCGATGGCCAGCGGCACACCCGTGGTGTGCAGCCGCCTGGGTGGGCTCCCGGAAGTGGTCCGAGATGGCGAGACGGGGTTCCTGGTGACACCCGGGGACGTGGACGAACTCCGCGATCGGCTGGCCACCGTGCTGGGGAGCCCGGGGCTTGCCGCCCGGATGGGGCGCGCCGCTCGCGAGGTGGCGCTGGAACGCTTCACCTGGCAGGCGTGCGCCGCGCGCTGCCTCGCAGCCTACGAGGAGCTGTCGGGCTGACCCAACGGTCTTCGGTCAGGACACCGATGCCGGTGAGGCCATCGAGCAGGTCATCTCCGCGTACGAGCCGAGCTACCCGGTCCGATCCGACAGTCCCTCTGGCACATGCACCTCCATGCTCATGCCGACGCTTCGAGGGTCCTCATAGCCGGACAGCTGAGCACCTTCCTCGCTTGGTTCCTGCGATCGAAAAGCGGCACGCCCGATATTTTCCCGGACATTCGCATCGACTATTTCGCGGCTGTATACAGCGAGACGGATGTTCTCGATGCAGCGCTCGGCTTCTACCATGCGTTGGCTGAGTCCATCGACGCCGTTCGGGCAATAGTGGCGGCGTCGAGCTTCGACCGGGAGGTGCTCGTGGTCAGCGGTGAGACCGGTCGCGGCCAGCAGATGATCGGAGGTCGCGGCACTCTGGCCGAACGTGGACGGTCGCGTGCTGGCTGGACGCGGACATTACCTCCCGGAGGAGGCACCCGCCACAATCGCCGGCCTCATCCGATCGTTGGTTACCGGGGCTGATCGAGCCGACCCGGCTCAGGGCCACTCGGACCGACGGAGCTTCGGTCCCGGCCCGATAAGCCGAGCCTGCCGTAGTCGGGTCGAAATTTGTCTAGCGGAATTCACGCGACAATGACTCGTTCACCGTCCTGACTTGGCCAGGTTCCAGCAACTCATGACCATCGCGGCGACGGCGAACCGTCCAGCGCAGGACGTTCGCGTGCGGGTCCCGGGCGAGCACCAGCATCACGACGCCCGCGGCCAGCAACAACAACACGCAGATGACGGTGATGACCCACCCCAGTATCAACATTCGTCCTCCCGGAGCACGACTGTCGGGACGTGGCCACGGCTGCGGATGTCCGGTCCTCGCCTCAGCGCCTGCGCCAGGACCCCGAGCTGGTCGCCACGCCGACGAGTGTGGCCCCTCTCCGTCGGGGTGGCCAGGTTCGGTCGCCGCTGGAAGTATTCGAGGCGCGCTGCCTCGGGTGATCACTGCCGGCAAAGGGAGCGGTTCTCCCTTCTCGACAGCCCCGACGAGCCCGCCACCCGCAGGTGCTCCCGGTCGGGTTCGGCGAGCATCACGGCGCAGTACTCGAAGCCGATCAGCGCGCAGGCCTGCTCGGCGACCGTGGCCAGGACCCCGTCCAACGGTTCCGCGGCGTTGACGGCCCGCGCGATCTCGCCCACCACGCTCATCCACGAGCGCAGTGTCGACGGCACCTCCGGTGCACCCACCCGAGCACTGTGACCGGCCAGGGGTCGGACCGGCAAGACCCTCCGGTCGTCAGGGGTGGTGTTCGGCCCGGTGCGCAACGAGCGCGTCGAGCCCGAAGTCGGTCTCGGGATCGCGCCACACGGAGTGCGCGTGGTTGGCGCCGCGGGCGGTGTCGTCCCACTCGAGGAGGAGCCGCGGCGCCTGCAGGCGGTAGTAGTGGGGTTGGCCGGGCTCGGTCGATCCGGCCCACGCGAAGTGGACCGCGTCCTCGTCCAGGGGCGGCGCGAGGCCGGCGGGCACGCGGTCGCGGTACGCGGAGAGCAGAACGCGCAGGATCTCGCGCTGGTCGGCGTCGAGAGCGGTGGCGGGAACACCCTTCGGCTCGTCCGTGATCGCCAGGTGCCGGTGGTCGGCGGCGTCCAGGCCCGAGGCCTCCTCCGCCTTGCGGCTCATCGTTGTGACGCGGTCCCACAGCCGCTGCTCGGTGAAGTGCCCGCGCCAGATGTCGGGCAGCAGGATCATCTCGTCGCCGTGGGAGATGCGGGAGCGGTTGCCGCCGACGATGTCGCTGGGAGCGCGGTCGAGCAGGACCGCGCGGGCGGCCGCGGCGGGCGCCAGTGATCGCACGAGGTCCCTGGCGAGGTCCTCCACCCGGCCGAGGGGCCGCAGCGCCCCGTCACCCACCAGCGGGGACGACGCGGGGTCCGCCCCGAGGAAGCACGGCGTGGTGGAACGGACGGCCCCGTCGACGACGAGCATGTTGAGCGAGACGTGGTGGCCGCCGAACCGCCACCCCCACACCCCGACCGGCCCCGGCTCACCGAAGACCCGCAGGTAGTAGAGCCCGGGGTCGCGGCCCCGCTCGCGGCCCCAGTCGACTGCGAAGTCCTCGACGTGGTCGAGCACGTTCTCCAGGCCCATGATCGCGGCGACCGTCACGTAGCCCGCGGTGGACGTCCCCGCGGCCACGAGCTGCATCACCAGGCTCTGCTGGGCGGGGCGCTGGACGCCGACGGGCAGGCCGCCGTGGTCGGTGGGCGTGTAGTACCAGTGCAGCCGCTCGGCCTCGGTCTCCTCGTCGGCCCCGGGGGCCGCCCAGTGGGCGAGCGCCCGCTGGGCGGGGTCGAGCGCGTCCAGCCAGGCCTGCGCTGCGGCCGCCATGCGCTCCGCGACGGCGACCGGCGCCGGAGCAGTGAGCTGGTCCGTCATGGGGTGGTCCTCTCTGCCGCGGCGAGCGCCTGCCGGATGGCGGCGCGGAGCAGTGCCGGTTCGTGGGCCGGATCCATCGAGGCGATCAGCGCCAGGCCCGCGCGCGAGAGGTGGCGGGCAAGCAGCATCGAGGTGGCGGCCGTGTTGCGCTCCCGGCACAGCCGGGCGAGTTCCGCGTGCTCGCGGGCCCCGAGCGTCCAGCCGCTGCCTTCCCTGCTCACGTAGATCTTGCGGTAGCGCCGGGTGTGCTCGGCCCACTGGGTCATCGACCGCAGCATGCGCTCCCCGACGTGCGCCACGAGGCGCATGTGGAAGCGGTGGTGCTGGTCCTCCCACGCGTCGAAGCCCCGCGCCTCGGCATTGGCGACCGCGTCGACCAGGCGGTCGAGCTCGTCGAGGCCGGCGGCGGTGAACCGGGGGACGCTCAGCCCGAGGGCCAGCGTCTCGTTCGACACCCGCATTGCGTAGAGGTGCTCGACCTCGTCCACGGACAGGTCCGTGACCCGGGCCCGCTGGTTGACCTCCACCTCGATCAGGCCCTCGCGCTGCAGCAGCCGGAAGGCCTCGCGCACGGGCCCGCGGCTGACCCTGTGGTCCTTCGCGATCCGCGCCTGCGACAGGCCCGCACCCGCCGGCACGTCGCCGGACAGGATGCGGCCGCGCAGGTCGGCGTGGATCACGTCGGTGGCGTCGCGGGCGCCCGGGACGACCAGCCCGCCGGTGACCGCGTTCTCCTGCACCTGGTGGATGCTCCCCGACGTCGTCACCGGCGTCACCGTCCCGGGCCGTGCAGCCCGAAGATCAGGCGCGGATCACCGGGCCGGAAGGTGCCGCCGAACTGCGAGCTGTCGCCGATCTCCCGGTTGCGCTCGAGCAGCTGCGACCCGAGCGCGAGCTGCGAGTCCTCCCAGGCGGTGAGCGCCTTCGACACGTCCCCGCCCGCGGCCTCGAGCTCCGCGGCGAGGACCCAGCCGTCCTCCGCCGCCTTCGCCGTGCCGGCCGCGGCGTGCGGGCGGACCGCGAAGGCGGCGTCGCCGAGCAGGCAGGCCCGGCCGAACACCATGCGCGGCACCTCGATGTCGAACACCGCCTGGACGAACGGCTCCCGGATGCGGCCGGCGATCTCCGCGATCGGCGGTGCCACGAGCGCGGCGGCGGAGCTCCGCAGCTCGTCGACGCGCTCGTCGCGCACCGAACCCGGCGGCAACGACACCGATCGGGGTTGCCCGTCGCGGTCGGTGAGGAACGCGGCCAGGTCGGGCTCCGCGACGTTGCGGTACCAGACCATGTTGATCAGCCGGTCACCCACGTCGATCGCCCCGTCGGGCCCGGGGATCGGGTAGGCGAGGATGTGGCTGCCGGGCAGGACCTGGTAGGTCAGCGCGTCGTGCAGGGCGGCGAACGTGGCCCCGTCGAGCTCGCGCTCGGGCACGGTGCCGCGCCACGCGACGTAGCCGGCGTAGCGCGGCGCCACGTCGGGGAGCAGCGTCGACCGGGCGTGCGAGCCGATGCCGTCGGCGCAGACCAGCAGATCGGCGTGCACCTCGTCGCCGTCGGCGAAGCGCACGCTCACGCCGTCTTCCTCGTCGGCGAACGACGTCATGTCGCGGCTCAGCCGGTAGTGCTCGGTGCCGAAGGCATCGAGGAGGGTGCCGTAGATGGTGTTCCACGACGAGAAGCGGTACCGGTGGCGCTGCTCGTGGCCCACCGAGCCGTCCCGGTCGAGGAAGCGGATCCACTCGGTGCTCGAGGTGATCTGCTCGACCGGGAGGCCCAGCCGCTCGACCGGGTAGCGCACGGTCTCGGGCAGGACCGCGATGCCGGCCCCGCGGGCCTGCAGCGTCGCCCGCGACCGCTCGAAGACCGTGACGTCGCAGCCGATGTCGCGCAGCAGCAGCGCAGCGGTGAGGCCTCCGAGGGAACCGCCGACTACCGCGACCGACGGCATGCCGCCGCGCCGGCTGCTCAAGGGCGGCCGAAGGTCGCGATCGAGTCGACCTCGAGCTCGAACAGGACACGGCGCTCGTCACGACCCGGGTCGCGCAGCGCGTAGGGACCGGGGTTGCCCGTGTACTTGGTCCAGATCCGGTCGAGCTGGGCCGTGACGCGCGGACCCTCCTCCGGGTCGTCCTCGGAGACCTCGCGGACGACCGTGGCCTTGATGCTGATCCAGTGGTAGGCGTTGGCCGGGTTCATCAGCAGGAAGGTGGCCTGCGGCGCCTTGCGCAGCCAGTCCACCTTCTTGCGGTGCGTCGCCAGGTTGAGTAGCACCGTGTCGCCCTCGTAGTCGAACCAGACCGGCGTCAGGTTCGACCGCCCCGTCGTACCGGTGACCGACACGACGGCCGTGACCGGCTCGTCGATCAGCTGCTTGTAGATCGGGTCGAGGTCGCCCAGGCTGGTGACCGAGGCGTGGTCCCCGACCTCGAACTGGCCGGGCTGAGTCCCGTCCGCGACGTCCCGGAACTTCGCGACCGTGATCGCCATCCTTAGCTCCCTCACATCGATGTGCGGCTACTGCAGACAGTTCGGCACGAAACTATCGATCGGCCCTCGGCCTGTCCAGATCATGAGCTGTTTCGATGCCGTCGCTACTGTGACTCCCATCGTGGAAGTGTCGACAGATCGGAGGTGGGGAGTGGGCGGTCCGACCACGTCCCGGGCGTTGGCCGACGCACTCGCCGAGGGCCTGCGCGACGCGGGCGCCGAGCGGATCTTCGGCGTGCCCGGGGGCGGCCCCAACCTCGACATGATCGGTGCCGCCGCCGAGCGTGGGATCGACTTCGTCCTCACCCACGGCGAGACGGCCGCGTGCATCGCCGCCTCGACCTACGGCCGGCTGACCGGTACGCCCGGAGTGGCCGTGGTGACCCGCGGGCCTGGCCTGACCAGCGCCGCCAACGGGCTCGCGCAGGCGACGCTCGACCGGGCCCCGCTGCTCCTGATCAGCGACACCGTCACCGCGGCGTCGGCGGACCGCACCGCGCACCAGCGGCTGGACCAGGTCGGCGCGGCCGCACCGCTGACGAAGTGGAGCGGCACCCTCGGCCACACGGACCCGAAGGACGTCGTCACGGCGGCCGCCCGGCTGGCGCTCGAGGCCCCGGCCGGCGCGGTGCACCTGGCCTTCGACCCGACGACCCCCGGCGATGCCCCTCCCGCACCGTCACCCCGCTCCACCGTCGACCGGCAGGACCTCGCGACCGCGCGCAAGCTGGTGACCGCATCGCGGCACCCGGTCGTGATCGTCGGGGTGGACGCGGCCCGCGGGGGTGCCGCCGTCCGCGAGGCCCTCGCCGGCCTCGACTGCCCCGTCCTGGCCACCTACGAGGCGAAGGGGGTGGTGCCGGAGTCCTGGCCAACCTTCGCGGGGCTCTTCACGGGTGCGGCGCTGGAACGGCCGCTGCTCGAGCGGGCCGACCTCGTCCTCGGTGTCGGGCTGGACCCCGTCGAGCCGATGCCGGGCCCCTGGCCGGGTGACGCCGCGGTCGTCCTCGTGCATACGCACCCGGTCGAGACCGGCTACTTCGGCGACCCGCTGCTGCTCGTCGGCCCCTACGCGACGCTGCTGCCCGCCCTCGTCGGGGCAGCCGCGCCGGACTGGCCGTCCGGAGCCGGGAGCACCGCGAACGCGGCCACCCTCCCCCGCCTCGGCGAGCACCCCGCGACCCCTAACGGCGCCCTGACCCCGCTCGACGTGGTCCGGACCGCCCGAGGCTCGCTCGGCGACGCCCTGCTCACCGTCGACGCCGGCGCGCACATGCTCGTCACGATGCCGGTGTGGGCGACGAACGGTCCCGACCCGGTACTGATCTCCAACGGCCTTGCCACCATGGGATTCGCACTCCCCGCGGCGATCGGGGCCGCGCTGGCCCGCCCGGGACGCCGGGTCGCCTGCCTCACCGGCGACGGCGGGCTGGGCATGGCCATGGCCGAGATCGAGACCCTCGCCCGTCTGGCGCTCGACGTCACGGTCGTGGTGTTCAACGACGCGGCGCTCACCCTCATCGCCCTGAAGCAGCGCGACGCGCAGGGCGGGGCCGCAGCCATCACCTACCGGGCGACGGACTTCGCGGCGGTCGCCGCCGCGATGGGAGTACCCGGAGTGGTCGTCGACGACATCAACGGGCTGCGCCGCGCTCTCGCCTCGTCGGCGGGAGGACCGCTCGTCGTGGACGCCAGGATCGACCCGGCCTCCTACCATCACGTGATCCGAACCATTCGCGGATAGCGTCCAAACCTTGCAGGAAGTGGCATCCCGGCAGCCCGGATCCCAGCGGCGGTCGTGCCGCGATGCGCGTGCGCGTCACCCAGCTCCGAACGCCTCGGTGGGCTCCTGCATCACCGCGTTCCAGTGCGCGACGACGTCGGTGCCGCACCGGACCTCCCGGGTGGCGGACCAGGCATCCCGGATGGTGTGGGAGTAACCGACGCAGTCGAAGGCGTGGCCGACGCCGTAGCCGCCGGTAAGTGCTGCGCTCCCGCGGCCCCGGCACCGGATCAGCATGTGGTCCTCGTCGACGCCCACGCTGACCTGCCCGAGCACGCGTCGGCCAGGCCTCGCGCAACGATCACGCGGCAGGCGTCGGCGATGCGGGTCCGCAGCGTCTCCAGGTCCTCCGTCAAGTCACACTCAGATCACGTGGCTCGCATGCGTCTCGGGGACGAACAGCTCGTCCGGGGTGAGTCTGCGCCGCGACCTCACCCATCCGCGCCTCGGTCAGCGCGTTCGCGCGCTCGAACGCTGTGTACAGGGAGCCCGCAATCCAGTGCCGGGCCTCATACACCTCTCGCCGGAGCACGACGGTGTGCATGATCGGGAAGATCCCGGTCTCGGCGGCGTAGCGCTCCTCCTCGGCCCGGCGTCGGCGAAGAGCCGCCGGATCTGCGTCCCGCCGGCCAGCATCGGCCGGGGCGTGCGGAGCGCGTACAGGGCGTCGATCTCGCCTGTGAGCAGCAGGTCGACGAGCGTGCGGTCCGATGGGATCGGCTCCACCTCGATACCCGCCGGGAGATCCAAC
This sequence comes from Pseudonocardia sp., assembly GCF_025465255.1. GTDB lineage: Bacteria > Actinomycetota > Actinomycetes > Mycobacteriales > Pseudonocardiaceae > Pseudonocardia. The sequence continues at coordinate 4,331 of NZ_JAODNI010000200.1, read as the reverse complement.
GCCTGTTTCTCCACGCGGCCCGGCTCGTGCATCCCACCGGTTCGGTACGGCACCGCGTCGACGGGGAGCTCGTGCCGGTCGGCCAGGATCCCGCGGATCCACACGACCGCGGTGAGCTGATACTCGGGGACACCGACCGTGCGGCCGAGTAGGTCGGCGGGTTCGACCAGATCACTGTCGGTGCGCACGTACACGCCGTGGTGGCGGAACGCCCGCGCGGGGAAGACCGGGATCGCCACCAGGTCCGGGGCCGCCGCGCCGCCCACGTGCGTCACGTACGAGGAAAGCGACATCTCCGCGGCCTCGAACTCGCGGTGCCGCAGCATCCGGAAGAAGGTCTCCTCGATCGGCAGGCCAGGCAGGTGAGGTCCACGCCGTCGGGCCGCACCGTCTCGTCGGCGAGCGCCCTGGTCCGGTCCTAGGCGTGCGAGGTGCGGAAGCCGGCCATCCCGGTGTCCGGGTCGCCCAGCGCGACGCGAGGATTCGATGCTCCGCGAGGCGATCGGCGAGAGCCGTGGCCACTGTCCGGGTCCATGCGACCGCAGCAATGTCCATCCACGTAGGCCGACTCCGAGCATCTCCTCCGCGGGTGACGTGTCGAGGTCCTCGGTCGTCAGGAGCGCGGGTGCGCAGGCTGATGAGGTCGGCCTCGAACTCCGCGAGGATCGCGCGGGCGTCGGGCAGGTCAAGCGTCAGTTCGCCCAGCAACGTGTCGGGCGGCCGGGTGCGGGTACCCGCTCACGGTTCAGCAGCAGCCAGTTTCGAACAGCTTTCGGCGCCCTGGCTGAGGCTTCCGCCGCCAGGGGGAGTTATGCCATCTCTGCGGCGCCATCGAGCGACAGGAGGACGACATGCCCACCAGACGCCAGCTCAAGGGCCGCAAGATTGCCGCCCTGGCGGCCGACGGCTTCGAAAAGGTCGAGCTGGTCATTCCGTTGCGAGCGCTGAAACTGGCCGGCGCGAAGGTTGACGTCGTGTCCCTACGGCACGGACGTATCCGCGGGGTGAACCTGCACATGCCGGCCAGCCGGGTCGGCGTGGACAAGACGATCAGCGAAGCCGATCCTGGCGACTACGACGGCCTGCTGCTACCCGGCGGGTTCATCAATCCTGACCTGCTCCGGCAGTCCGCCCAGGCACGGGAATTCGTTCGCGCGTTCGCCGCGAGTGACAAGCCCATCGTCACCCTGTGCCATGGACCGTGGGTACTTGCATCGGCGGGACTCCTCAATGGACGGACGCTCACCTCCTGGCCCGGCATCCGAGACGATTTGGTGAACGCCGGTGCCACCTGGCTCGATCAGGAGATCGTCCGGGACGGGAACCTCACCACGAGCAGAGGGCCCCAAGACATGGCGGCCTTCGTCCCCGCAATGCTCGATGCCTTCGCCAAGACCTCACCCGAGCCGACGACGACAGCGCCGGGTCATGAGTCCGATCCGCAGCGCAGCGCACCCCCCAGCCTGGCCGTCGCTGCGCTGCGATGGTCGCCGAAGCCGTCAGCCACCGCCGTGGTGAGCATCGGCTTGGTCGCTGCCGCCCGGCGGGCTATGCGTGGCCCGGCTTCGCAAAGCTAGCCCCTGAAGTGATCCCGGTCAGCCGGACACGTTCGGGACGACACCTTTCGGCAGCAGGGCGAATAGTGCCGCACACGCTGCCGGAAGGCGCGCCTCGGGAGACCGCGAGGCTACCGACCTCGTATTGGCCGAACAGCCCCATCGCGGCCTGCCTGCGCTTCACACGCGCGGTCGCCTCGGCCTGCGAGACAGCGACTCGGTCAGACAGGTGGTTCGAAATGGTGACCATCCGCTGCAGGCGTTCGCTCCGGGATTGCTCCGGGCTGGAGATCGACAGAGCGCCGTCCCGTTCGGCGAGTACCACGAGACGTGCCCGGTGAAGGCGTGGAACCACTGGCAGCAGCAGGCCGGAATCATCACAAGCTGACCGGGCACTCGGCCCGCCGCGGCCTCGCCACCGAGGCCTCCGGAAGAGCCGCAAGATCAAGCAAATTGCAGATCAGGGCGGGTGGCGGCACACCTCCCCCGTCCTCCACGGCTACATCGAGTCCGTCGACAAGTGGACGGACAGCGTGCTGCACGGGATCGACCTGTAAGCGCCCCGGCCTGCTGGTCCTGGGAGCTGCCCCCGCTCCCGATAGCCCAACGGGCACCGTGCGTTGCTTGCCTGGCAGGACCACCAGTGCGCGCTCTGCGGGGTCAGGGTGACCGGCAAGCGCCTCGCGAATATGGCAGCAGCGAGCGTCGACGGCCAGCTGGCGTATCACGCGTGATACGGTCCCCTCATGGACGAGGTCACGATCCGCGATCTCCGCAACCACGGCGGGGAAGTGATGGACCGGGTCGAGCATGGCGAGACATTGACCGTGACCCGTTCCGGGGTGCCGGTCGGGGAGCTGCGGCCGCTGCCACGTCCTCGGCTCACGGCAAGCACGCTGCTGGCGCGGTGGCGCTCGGTCCCGGCGGTCGATACACAGGCCTTCCGCGTCGACGTGGACGCGGTGCTGGACCCGTCGCTGTGACCGCTGCAGTGGCGGGGCTGCTGGACACCAGCACGGTGATCAACCTCCCGCGTCTGACCGATGTGACGGCGTTGCCCGACGTGCCACTGATCTCGACCATCACGCTCGCGGAGTTGTCGGTGGGCCCGCTGGTGGCCACTTCGGAAGGGGAGCGTGCCGCCCGGCAGGCGGTCCTGCAGCAGGCCGAGGCGGACTTCGACCCGTTGCCCTTCGACGCCGCGGCAGCGCGGGCGTTCGGCAGGGTGGCCGCCGCGCTGCGGCGCAGCGGGCGCAAGCCCCAGGCGCGCGCGTACGACGCGATGATCGCCGCGGTGGCGATCGCCCGCGGCCTGCCCGTGCACACCGGCAATCCGGATGACTTCGCGGGCATCGATGGGCTGACGGTCGTTCCCGTCCCGGTTCCTGGATGATCCGTTCAACCAGCTCGGCCAGCGGGCCGGCACGCCCGCGTCTGGCCATTGCGTGCCACACGACGGCGCGGTACCGACTCACCGCGCGTCTGCCTAGTCGAGAACGATTTCCGGTAAGCCTTGTGACAGATCGCAGACGTGCTCGTACGGAAGCCCGAACTCGTATCCGACTTCGACAGGTAGCCGACGGCACCTGCGGCGTACGCCCGACGGATCGTGTCGCCCGCCACCGAGGATGTCAGGAACAGGACCCGGGAAACCGGGAGCGACGGCCAGGAGCCGACTGGTCGCGGCGATCCCGTCGATGCCGGGCACGGCCGCGTCCATTGCGATCACGTGCGGCGCCAGACGGTCGCTGCCTCGACGCACTCGGCGCAGTCGGCACACTGGCCCACCACGCTGAACTCGCCGACCGATTCGAGCAGCGAAGTCAGGCACGCACGGACGACAGCAGTGTCGTCGACCAGCAGCCTGGATCACCGCCGCGCCGCCGATGGTGGAGCCAAGGGGGCCTCCAGCCGCCGCGACGGTGCGACCCCCGACTGCCGTTCTGCGCGTCCTTGAACGTCTGCCATGGCGCGCAACTCGCCACAAATATCCGCTGCGTTAGTCATCATCTGACTAGTCGCGCTCGCTCGTGCACACTCCGCGTCCTCGGTCTGTCTGAACGCCACTACTACTTTGTCGGTTGTCAGCGCGGATAGCGTGGCTGCCGAGGCAGTCCGGCAGCCTCGACGTCTATCGGGCGCCCCCAAGAGATCCAGGGCGGACGGCAGCCCGCGGTCGAGGGCGGCCGGTCGAGCCGCATGATCATGTGGTCCTGGTGACCGGCTACCGGGCGCGAGGCTCAGTGCGTGAGCATCTCGTGGACGGCGATCTCGTCGTCGACGACGTCGCGTGGCTTGCCGATGGCCAGGGTGGCGCCGACGGCCAGCACCGCGACGAGGGCGAACACGTAGAACCCCCAGGGGTATCCGTGCGGGCCGGAGAGCAGCGCCCCGATGATGATCGGGCCGACGATCGCCCCGATCCGTCCGACGCCGGCCGTCCAGCCCAGCCCGGTGGCGCGGTTCGGCGCCGGGTAGACGCGTCCGACGTAGGCGAAGATCAGCGTCTGTGCGCTGAAGACGAACGCGCCCGTCAGGAACACCGCGATGTAGAGCGGCGCGGCGGGCAGCGGGATGCTCAGGGCGGCGAGGAACACCGCGCCGAGCCCGAACCAGGTCAGTGCGGCGGCGCGCGGCCCGAAGCGGTTCGCCATGTTTCCGGCTACGACCATTCCCGCGATGGCCCCGGCATTGAGGGTCAGCAGCAGGCCCAGTCCCTGCTGCAGCGGGTAACCGGCGGTGATCATCAGCTGAGGAAGCCAGGTGTTGAGGCCG
>NZ_JAODNI010000198.1 GCF_025465255.1 Pseudonocardia sp. | reverse complement strand
CCACCGAGGTCGACGAACGCACCGAAGTTGACCACCGAGGAGACGACGCCCTTGCGCACCTGGCCGCGGGCCAGCGGGTTGAGGAACTCGCTGCGGACCTCGGACTGGGTCTGCTCCAGCCACGCGCGGCGGGACAGGACCACGTTGTTGCGGTTCTTGTCCAGCTCGATGATCTTGGCCTCGATCTTGCGGCCGACGTACGGCTGCAGATCGCGGACGCGGCGCATCTCGACCAGCGAGGCCGGGAGGAAGCCGCGGAGCCCGATGTCCAGGATCAGGCCGCCCTTGACGACCTCGATGACGGTGCCCTCGACCGGCTCGTCGGCATCCTTGAGCTCCACGATCGTGCCCAAGGCGCGCTCGTACTGCGCACGCTTCTTGGACAGGATCAGCCGGCCCTCCTTGTCCTCCTTCTGGAGGACCAGGGCCTCGACGAACTCGCCGACCGAGACGACCTCGGCCGGGTCGACGTCGTGCTTGATCGAGAGCTCGCGGGAGGGGATGACGCCCTCGGTCTTGTAACCGATGTCGAGCAGGACCTCGTCACGGTCGACCTTGACGATGGTGCCCTCGACGATGTCGCCATCGTTGAAGTACTTGATCGTCAGATCGATGGCGGCGAGGAAGTCCTCCTCCGACCCGATGTCGTTGATGGCGACCTGCGGGCTCGTGTGGGTCGGGGCGGCGGTGGTGTCGGTGGACATGTAGTGGGGTGCTCCGGTGGATGTCATCGTGGTGGCCGCTTCTGCGACCTTCTGGTGGTGTCTAGCCGTGACTGGTGGTGCGTGTGACAGTCACCCTCGATCGTCGGTTCCGTGGTCTGGGCTGACGGGTTCCGCTCTGCCGAACCCGGTGTGCCCGTAGCGGTTTGCGAACCACCGTTACGTTGACCACAGTGCGCTCGTCATGCTACGCGGGTCGGGATCAGCAGGGCAATGCGGCCCCCTCGTTCCGAACTGGGACGATCCGGTGGTGGAACGCGGTTCGAGCATGCTCTGTACAACATCATCCATGACCGAGCTTGCGAGGGCATCATCGGCACAGCGCCTGTGGGCAGCGCAGAGCCCGCGCAGCGGGCGAGTGCGATGAGTGCCGAGGAAGTTCTCGGCACCGCCGGGGTCGCGCGGCGGGCCGTCGGGTCCGAGGAGTCCGAGCGCGCGAGCCGGGCCTGGTGGGACGCCGATGCGGACGATTACCTCGCCGAGCACGCCCGGGACATCGGCGATGCGGACTTCGTGTGGTGCCCCGAGGGGCTGCGCGAGGCGGACGCCGGGCTCCTCGGCGACGTCCGGGGCGCGCGGGTCCTCGAGATCGGCTGCGGCTCCGCACCCTGCGCGCGCTGGCTGCGGGCCCGCGGGGCGCGCTCCGTCGCCCTGGACCTGTCCCGCGGGATGCTGCGGCACGCGGCCGAGCTGAACGCGTCGACCGGGATCGCGGTGCCGCTGGTCCAGGCGGGCGCCGAGCGCCTGCCCTTCGCCGACGGGACGTTCGACGTCGTGTGCTCGGCCTTCGGCGCCGTCCCGTTCGTCGCCGAGCCCGTGACCGTGATGCGCGAGGCGTTCCGGGTGCTGCGGCCCGGGGGGCGCTGGGTGTTCGCGGTGAACCACCCCATGCGCTGGATGTTCTCCGACGACCCCGGGCCGGACGGGCTGACCGTCACCCAGTCGTACTTCGACCGGACCCCCTACGTGGAGGTCGACGACGAGGGCCGCGCCACGTACGTCGAGCACCACCGGACGCTCGGGGACCGGATCCGGGACGTGACGGCCGCCGGCCTCGTGCTGGACGACCTCGTCGAGCCGGAGTGGCCCGAGGGGCACGAGCGGGTGTGGGGCCAGTGGTCGCCGCTGCGGGGCGAGCTCTTCCCGGGTACCTCGATCTTCGTGACGCACCGGCCGCGCTGACGCACGGGTTCGCGGGCAGGCGCACGAGCCGTGCGCCTGTGCGCGATCCCACGGACCTGTGCGGGAGCGGCCGGTCTAGGGTCTCCCGGTGCCGATCGACGCCTCCGAGCTGCCCGAGATGAAGCCCGAGATGCTCGCCGAGCAGCTCGCCGAGAAGATGGGGATCGAGATCGTCAGCCGGTCCCTCGAGGAGGTCGTCGGCCGGATGCCCGTCGCGGGCAACCGCCAGCCGTACGGCCTGATGCACGGGGGCGCCAGCGGTGTGCTGGCGGAGACCCTCGGCTCGACGCTCTCGGCGCTGCACGCGCTGCCCGAGCGGTTCCCCGTCGGCCTGGAGCTGGCGTGCACGCACCACCGCGCGGCGACGGACGGCTGGGTCACCGGGGTGGCGCGGCCGCTCCACGTCGGCCGCAGCACCTCGACCACGGAGATCGTGCTGACCGACGACCAGGGCCACCGGATCTGCACGGCGAAGCTGACCTGCCTGCACCGGGACACCCTCCCCGGCGGGTGAGCCTCCGCCGCTCGGGCGTCGGAGAGACGCCCGAGCGGCACGGATCAGGTGGACGCACCCTCGCCGAGGTAGGCCTCCTGGACCCGCGGGTCCGCGAGGAGCTCGCGGCCCGTGCCGGAGAGCGTGGTGCGGCCCAGGTCGATCACGTAGGCCTTGTCCGACAGGGCCAGCGCGGAGAGCGCGTTCTGCTCGACCAGCAGCACCGTGGTGCCCGCGTCCCGCAGCTCCTTCACCGTGTCGAAGATCTTCTGCGTCATGATCGGCGAGAGGCCCATCGACGGCTCGTCGAGCATGAGCAGCTTCGGGCTGGACATGAGCGCGCGGCCGATCGCCAGCATCTGCTGCTCGCCGCCGGAGAACAGGCCCGCCTTGTTGCCCCGCCGCTCCCCCAGCACCGGGAACAGGTCGTAGACGCGCTGCATGTCCTTCAGCACGCCGGCCTCGTCCTTGCGGGTGTAGGCCCCGAGACGCAGGTTCTCCTCGACGCTCATCCGCGCGAAGAGCCGGCGGCCCTCCGGGCTGTGCGCGACGCCCTTCGAGAGGATCTGGTGTGCAGGGAGCTTCTGGATCGGCTCGCCGTTGAGCAGGATCTCTCCCGACACCGGCCGCAGCAGGCCCGAGACGGTGCGCAGGGTCGTCGTCTTCCCGGCCCCGTTGCTGCCGATGAGGCTGACGATCTCGCCCTGTTCGACGTCGAACGAGACGCCGCGGACGGCCTGGATCGCACCGTAGGCGACGACCAGGTCGCGGACGGAGAGGAACGCCATCAGCCCGTACTTCCTTCCTGCAGACCTGATCCGCCTGTGCCCGATCCCGTGGTGGCCCCGGCGTGGATCTGCGCCTCGATCTCCTCGGGCGGTGCGCCCAGGTAGGCCTCGACGACGCGGGGGTCGCCGCGCACCTCGTCCGGCGAGCCCTCCACGAGCAGTTCGCCCTGCACCAGCACGAGCACCCGGTCGCACAGGGTGAAGATGAACTTCGTGTCGTGCTCGATCACCACGACCGAGACGCCGAGGTCCCGGATCGCGAAGATCAGCTGCCGGGTGGCCTCGGTCTCCTGCGCGTTCATCCCGGCCGTCGGCTCGTCGAGCAGGAGCACCGACGGGTCCGTGGCCAGCGCGCGGGCGATCTCGAGCCGCCGCTGGTCGCCGTAGGGCAGGTTGCGGGCGAGCTCGTCGGAGAACCGGCCGAGGCCGACGAACGCGAGCAGCTTCTCCGCCCGGTCGTGCGCCTCCGCCTCGCTCTTCCGGAACCGCGGACCGTGCAGCAGCGACGAGAGCGGGCCCTGCTTCATCCGCACGTGCCGGCCGACCAGGACGTTCTCCATGGCCGTCATGCTCGGGAAGAGGCGGATGTTCTGGAACGTCCGCGCCACGCCCGCCTGGGTGACCCGCGCCGGGTCCTTCGGCATGGCCTTCCCGCGCAGGGTGACCTGCCCGGACGTCGGCGAGTACAGCCCGGTGAGACAGTTGAAGAACGTGGTCTTGCCGGCGCCGTTCGGCCCGATCAGGCCGATGATCTCGCCCTCGCCCAGCGAGAACGTGACGTCGTTCAGCGCCCGCAGGCCGCCGAACACCATCGAGACGCCCGACGACTGCAGGATCGGTTCGCGGGTGCCGGTCGCGACGTGCATGTCCTCGGCGAGGACGGCCACGACCTCCTCCGGCGGCGCCTGCAGCTCCGGCGGAAGCTCCTCCCCGGTCGCGGTGCCGACCTTGTCGTCGGGGCTCGTCGCCTGCTCCTCGCTCACGGCTCCACCCTCGTCGGCAGGGGCCCGGGGGCCTCCTTGGCGGCGTCCTCGGGTTCCTCGGCCAGCTCCGCGCGGCGGTGCTTGTCCGCCACGATGCCCTGCGGCCTGAACCGCATGATCAGCACGAGCGCGAGGCCGAAGATCAGCAGCCGGTAGTCCGAGAACTCGCGAAGCTTCTCGGGCAGCACGAACAGGATCGACGCGCCGAGCACCGCGCCCGGGATCGTCCCCATGCCGCCGAGGATGACCGCGGAGAGCAGGGTCACCGACTCCAGGAAGCGGAAGCTGTCGTAGGCGACGACGCCGGTCTTGTGCGCGAAGAACGCGCCGGCGAGGCCGGCCAGCGTGGCGCCGAGCAGGAACGCGAGGATCTTGATCGGGCCGGTGCGGATGCCCATGGCGCTCGCCGCGTCCTCGTCCTCCCGGATGGCGATCCACGCCCGTCCGAGCCGCGAGTTCTTCAGGTTGCCGAACACCAGCATCACGCCGGCGACCAGCAGGACGATCAGCACGTAGTACATGACGCCCGAGGGCAGCTGGACGGACCCGATGGTGATCGACTCGTTGAACCGGAAGTCCCCCACCGCGACCGCCGGGATGTTCGGGATCGCGTTCGCCCCGCCCGTCAGGCCGCCGATGTTGTTCTGCGCGCTGCGCACGAAGATCTCACCGAAGGCCAGGGTGACGATCGCGAGGTAGTCCCCGCGCACCCGGAGCGTCGGCGAGCCGACGATCGCGCCGAAGATGCCGGCGACGACCGCCGAGATGACCATGACCAGAACGAACGGCAGGTGGATCCCGACGGCCGAGGCCGTGGCGCCGGACAGGTTCGCCGCGACGAACGCGCCGATGCCGAGGAACGCGACGTAGCCGAGGTCGAGCAGGCCGGCGAGCCCGACGACGATGTTCAGCCCGATGGCCGTCGCCGCGTAGACACCGATGTTCGACGCGACCGTCATCCAGTACTCGGTGCCCGCGCTGGTCAGCGGGAGCCCCAGCGCCACGATCAGGAGGACGATCACGCTGAACACCCGGTGGCGTTCGGAGAGCGTCGCCACGTAGCCCAGCAGGCCGGACGCGTTCAGGCCGGCGAACGCGCCGCCCGCCGCGCCGAGGAAGGACAGGAACACCGCGCCCGAATAGGGGTTGACGACGCCGCCCTGGCCGCCGCTGGTGAGGGCCGCGGCCACGACGAGCAGCATCAGCACGAAGATCACGACGAGCAGCAGCCACTCGACCCAGAGCGGAAGGTTCCAGTCGAGCTCGGGCCGGGGTTCCACCCCGCCGGCCGCACTGCCCAGGATGGCGAGCACGCCGCCGATCAGGGCGACGACCGACCCGAACGCCACCGCGCCGTCCGCGGCGGTGATCGCGCCGAGCCCGCCGCCCTCGACGGTGATGTAGAGGCCGTTGATGACGGCCACCGCGACGATCCCGATGCCCAGGTTGCGGACGATCCTGTTGGCCGCCGGCACCCGGACCGCGGCGACGACGATCGTCGCGAGCCCGAGGATCACCAGGTGCAGTCGGAAGCCGGTGAAGCCGAAGGGCAGTGTGGCGAGCTCGGGGTAGGCACCCTGGTTGAGCACGAAGGTCGCCCACGGCAGCTGGGAGCCGAGGATCGCGACGACGCCGCCGACGATCCCGAGGAGACGCGCCCGCGGGGCGAGCGCGCCGAGCAGGCCCGCGAGCCGGCCCGTGTGCCGCGGCGGTGCCGTCTCGGGCGTCGACGCGGGAGGTGCTTCGGTCACGGCGGTCATGCTCGGACCCTCTCCGTCTCGCCGAAGAAGCCCTGCGGCCGGAACACCAGGACGATGATCAGCACGACGAAGATCCAGACGTAGTCGTAGGCGGTGCCGCCGGGCAGGTACTGCCCGCCGAGCGCCTTGACCAGGCCGATGACGAGGCCACCGATCACCGCGCCGCGAATGTTGCCGATCCCGCCGAGCACCGCCGCGGTGAACGCGAAGATGCCGTTCTGGAAGCCCATGTCGATGTTGATGTTGTTCAGGTAGCTGCCGTAGAGCACGCCCGCGACGCCGGCGAGCGCGCCGCCGATCGCGAACGTGAGGACGATGATGCGGTCCGGGTCGACGCCCATCAAGCGGGCGACGTCGCGGTCCTGCGACGTGGCGCGCATCGCGCGGCCCATCCGGGTGCGCTCGATGAACCGCTCGAGGCCGAACGCCAGGACGAGCGAGACCACGATGAGCAGTATGCCCGTGTAGCGGATCGGCACGCCGTCGCCGATCGGGATGATCCACGTGCCCTCGATGAAGAGGTTCGGGAACGGGATAGCCGCCGTCGCGCCGGGGTAGAAGACCCGGACGGCCTCCTGCAGCGCCACCGACACACCGAGCGCGGTGATCAGCGGGGCCAGGCGGGGCGCGTTGCGGAGCGGCCGGTAGGCGAACCGCTCCATCGCGACGGCCACGAGGACCGAGATGAGGGCGCCGCCGACGAGCACGACGGGGAGCGCGAAGTACCAGCGCTGGGCGATGAACGTCGGCATCAGGTAGGTCAGGGTGGCGAGGCCGCCGTAGGCCCCGACCATGAAGATCTCGCCGTGGGCGAAGTTGATCAGCGTGATGATCCCGTAGACCATCGTGTAGCCCAACGCGATCAAGGCGATCAGCGAACCGAGCACCAGCCCGTTCGCGATCTGGGACAGGAACGTGGACAACAAGTGAGGGTTCTCCTCCACCACGTGCAGAGCGGGGACGGGTGTCCCCCCGCCCCCGCTCTGCCGTTCAGATCCGGTCGGTCCCTCCTGGGGCCGACGTCAGCTGGCCTGGAACTCGCCGCTCTCCACCGGGGCGAACTTGCCGCCCTGCACCGAGTAGATGGTCAGCACCTTGTTCGTGGTGTCGCCGTACTGGTCGAAGGAGACCTTGCCGCTCGCGCCGTCGAGGTTGGTGTCCTGGACGGCGGTCAGCAGCGCGCCGCGCGTCGTGTCGCTGAAGGTGCCGGAGCCGACGGCGGTGGTGAGGCCCGAGATGAGCACGTTGGTGGCGTCGTAGGTCAGCGCGCCGTAGGTGCTGTAGGGCTCCTTGTAGCCGGCCGCCGAGTAGGCGTCGATGAACGCCTTGGCGCTGGGCAGCTGGTCCGCGGGGGCGCCGACGCTGGTCGCCAGGTCGCCCTCACGGCCGCCGAGCGACACGTAGGTCTCGTCCTGGATGCCGTCGCCGCCCATCAGCGGAACGTTGAGGCCGGCGGCGGCGAGCTGCTTCGAGAGCGGGCCCGCGACCGGGTACTCGCCGCCGTAGTAGACCGCGTCCGGGTTGAGCGGGCGGATCTTGGAGATGACGCCGGAGAAGTCCGTGTCCTTCTCGCCGACCTTCTCCTGCGCGACGACCGTGGCGCCGCGCTTCTGCGCCTCGGCCGCGAAGGCCGCCGCCAGGCCGGCCCCGTAGGTCTTGCCGTCGTCGATCACGGCGATGTTCTTCTTGGCGGCCTTGCCGACGAGGTACTGCGCGGCGAACGGGCCCTGCACGGCGTCCGTGGTGGCCACGCGGAAGTACGTCGGGTTGGGCCGGGACGGGGAGGCGGGGTTGTCGCCCTGGGTCAGCGACGGGTTGGTGTTCGCCGGCGAGATCTCGACGATCTTCTTCTGCGCCAGGATCGGGGCGACCGACTGGGCGGTGGAGGAGTTCAGCGTGCCGATGACGCCGACGACCTTCGGGTCGGACGCGAGCTTCGTCGCGGCCTGACCGGCGATCTGGGCGGTCGCCTGGTCGTCCTCGGCCTGGAGCGCGAGCTTGTAGCCCGGGACCTTGCACGCCTGGTTCGCCTGGTTCACCGCGAGGTCCGCGGAGTTCTTCATGCCGAGACCGAGGGCCGAGAGCCCACCGGAGAGCGGCGCGACGAAACCGACCACGAGCGTGCCCTTGCTCGTGTCGCAGGACGAGCCGCTGCTGGCGCCGCCCGTCTCCGTCCGGTTCGTGGAGCAGGCCGTCAGCGCGAGCGCCCCGGCGAGCAAGGCGGCAGTCGCGACGACCGTCCGCTTCCGATCCATGTCATGTCCTTCCGTGCAACCACGTCGACGGCGGCCCCGACGCCACCGGGCCCCCGCGGAGCTGCCGAGAGCGTCGCGGACGTTAGGTCACCGACGGGTTCCGCGTCACCACACCGCCTGGGCTCTTTACCAGACCGCAACCGGATTCAGCGTTCCGTGACCGTCGTTCTACATGCCGTGACTTCAAGGTCACGATCCGATGGCAGGCAAGATCATAAGGTGACGGCCTGAGCTGCGGGAAACCGCTTACCTTTGCTTACGATCGTGTGTCGTCGACGTGTCCGCCACGTACGACGAAAGCCGCCCCGACGGTGTCGGGACGGCTTTCGCGAGTGGAGCGGGAGGTCACGCCTTCGGGGTGGCGAGGCCCTCGATGACGGCCTCGGAGACCGCCTTCATCGTGGTGCGGCGGTCCATGGCGGTGCGCTGGATCCAGCGGAACGCCTCGGGCTCGGTCATGTTCTGCCGCGCCATCAGCAGGCCCTTGGCGCGGTCGACGACCTTGCGGGTCTCGAACCGGTCGTTGAGCGAGGCGACCTCGTCCTCGAGCGCGCGCTTCTCCGCGAACCGGGAGACCGCCAGCTCGATCGCGGGCACGAGCTCGTGCCGCGCGAACGGCTTGACCAGGTACGCCATCGCGCCGGCGTCACGGGCCCGCTCGATGAGGTCGCGCTGGCTGAACGCGGTGAGCATGACGACGGGAGCGATCTTCTCCTCGACGATCTCCGCCGCCGCCTCGATGCCGTCCTTCTTGGGCATCTTGACGTCCATGATCACGAGATCCGGCTTGAGCTCGCGGGCCATCTGCACCGCGGCCTCGCCGTCGGGGGCCTCCCCCGCGATCTGATAACCCTCTTCGCCTAGCATCTCGGTCAGGTCGAGGCGGATCAGCGCCTCATCCTCGACGACGAGGACGCGCCAACCGACGGCCGGTCGGTCCTCGGCGTGCTGTTCCTCGGATACCTGCTGGCTCACCGGAGCTTCTCCTTCAACGGACGGGTCGAACGCAAGGCTCGATGCTACCGGGATAAGGTGAACATCCCCGAGGTAATTCGGTACTTCGTGTGCGGAAACACTGCACGCGAGGTGCGGAGAACACCGGGCCCCCGTAGCCCAATCGGCAGAGGCAGCGGACTCAAAATCCGCCCAGTGTGAGTTCGAATCTCACCGGGGGCACGTAAGCTGAGCAGCGGAAACGCTGCTCAGCATGATCGCGGTTCGGGGCTCTGGTCCATCTATCTGTCCATCTAGCAGGGAACGGCCGGCCGCTACCGTCCCGGGGTGTCACGAGGTCCGAGCCACCAGCCAGCCGGCGCCGAGGAAGCATCCGAAAGCGTGGCGGGACGCTGTAGATCCGGGTCTTCTCCGGGGTCGACCCCGCCACGGGTCGGAAGTCGTACCTCGCGGCGAGCGTCCGTGGAGTAGACAGGGCCGCCTACAGAGCCGCTGACAAGGAGCTCACGCGCCTGCTGAGCCAGGTCGATCAGCAGCGGAACGTTGCGAGCTCGGTCGGGTTCGCCGAGGCTACCGAGGAGTGGCTTCCTACCACTGAGCTGGAGGAAAGCAGCCGCCGCACCTACCGCGGCTACCTCGACCGAACCTTGATCCCCGCTCTCGGTGACACCCCGCTCCGCACCATCGACCCGCGCATCCTTGAGCAGCTCTACGTCGACCTCCGTCGGTGCCGGCACCGTTGCACACCCACCCGAAGGACCAACAGGGAACGACGAGGAACAGCAGGGAACGCTCTCCCCACACCACGGCACACCTGCTCGCCGCTCGCCGCGTCCACGGTCCGCCAGATGCACTGGATCGTCAGCGGCACCATGGGCACCGCTGTCCGCTGGGGCTGGCTAGGCCGGGACGGCGGTCGAGGAGTATCTCGGCGATGGCCTGTCGCACGCAGGCGCCGGAGCAGGCCCGGAGGTGATCTTGTTGTTTGGTCATACCCGCCGAACGGGCCCTGTTCATCCTCGACCGAAGCCGAACTCGCGCCCGTGGGAGCGGCAGCTGAGCACAACGCTGCCCGCATCATCACATGGCGCTGGCGATGAGTAGGCCGACGACGAGCGCGACGACGACCGCCGCCAGTAACCAGGCCGCGGCGTGGAGGCGCGCGAAGGTCGCTTTGACCACGGGCCCAGGCGGGCTGGTCACGCGGTGAGGCGGACCGGCGCCGGTGGCGAGCGTGCACCAGGACGGTTCGCGTCCACCCATTACGGCGTTAGGGGAACGAAGCACACCTAACGGCCCGGAACTCATAAGGGGTAGCTCTCAGGGCCATCGTTGCCCCGCAAGGTCAACTCGTACAGGAGCGGCGCATCAACCCCGCTCCGCGCCTGCGGAGTCTTCAGGGTTACCCACCCGTTCCAATCCATGAGGCGGCCAGCGCTCGAGGTCGAGTGAGCTCCTGCGATCCGGGCGGATCAGGTGAGAGTGACGGCGTCACCTCGCCGGACCGTCCCGCCCTGGCGTACCTCCGCGTACACGCCGACGTTGACGTCGTCGTGTCGGGCTGCGGTGCGCAGGATCTCTCTGTCCCTGGGCAGGTCGCCCTGCGGGAGCGTCGTCATCACGCAACGCGGGCAGGGGTCGGTCACGTCCAGGACGGCCCCGTCGCCGATCTGCATCTGCCGGCCCACCCACTTGTTCTCCGCGAACTCGGCGACATCATCGCCGACCTGTACCACGATGTTGGGCCGGAACCGCCGAACCTCGAAGCGCCCCTGCGGGTAGAGCTCACGGAGCCGGTTGATCGTGCTGGTGGTGAGCACGTGCACGCTTGCGAGGTCGAAGAACGTGCCGACGGGCATGGCCTCGTCGGTGACGGTCTCCTGGTGGTCCAACTCCGCCATGTCGGGCCAGTACTCCTCCAGCGTCGGTTGCGGCGCCCCGGCGGCCTCCAGCGTCACGCGCCTGCCGAGGGCGGCGGAGACGATCTCGGAGAAGTCGGTGTCCTCCGAACTGACCACCGAGCCGTCGGGGAGCGTCACCGCGACCGGCGGGAGCGGCCTGTCCGGCTCCGGTGGCGCGGTCAACGACCCCGGAAGTCGAACATGGCCGGCCACTTCCTCGGGTCCTTGGCGCTCACCACCTTGCCCGTCTCGACATCGACGAGAGCAAGGGCACGATCACCCAGCAGGCCACGCCCGCTGAGGTGGGACGCGTTGAGTTCCTCACCCTGCATCGACTTCAGCGGGTACCGCCACAACGAGACAACCACTCCGTCGGCCATGCCGACCCTCCTTACCTCCGGCGCGCTGGGCAGGCGGCCACCTATACGCAGTCGCAGCAGTTCCCGCATCACCCGAAGAAGGTGAGCGGTGCCTGAGATCGAATGGCGCCACCTCGCAAGCCCGCGATCACCACCAGTCAAATGGTCGGTTCGCGTGTCAAGCATGTCCTGAGACTCGACATGTCCCGCTCTGCATGTCTGGTCCCAGGTGATGGTTGACGTTCCTGTCTCACCTGATGGTTGACGTTCGGGCTAGGAAACTGAGGGTGTTCGGAGCTTAGTGACTTTCCAGCGTCGGACGGGGTCGGTGGTGGTGCGTCGGACGGTGCGGTGTTGGCCGTCGGGCAGCTCGATGGTCAGGGTGGTGTCGGAGACGTGGACGTCGACGACGGTGTGGGCGTAGGTGCGGCCGAGGGAGACGAACTGGCGGACGACGGCGATCACGCCGGTGTTCGAGGCGCGGCGTTGGACGGTGATCGGCTCGATGGCTGGGCGCGGGGGTGGCCCTGCGGGGCGGGAGCCGCGCAGGTGGCGGGCCTGTTCGAAGGTGAGCGGGTTCGGGCGGGTGCGTAGCAGTTCTCGGCTGTGCGGGTCGAAGAACAGCAGGGTGTGTTCCTCGATGCGGGATCGTGACTCGGCGGCCTCCGAGGATCTCCGCGGCGACGATCAGGCGTCCTGCGAGGGCGACGGTGCCGGTGCGTGACACGGTCCGGTCG
>NZ_JAODNI010000195.1 GCF_025465255.1 Pseudonocardia sp. | reverse complement strand
TCACCACGTCGTCCATCCCGGCGCGGATGCTGCCCGCGCCCATGGCGACGGCGGTGAGCCCGGAGGCGCAGTGCCGGTTGAGCGCGACGCCGGGGACGTCGACCAGGCCGGCGGTGACCGCGGCGTGTCGCGCGATATCCCCGCCGCCGTACATGACCTCGCCGAGGACGAGATCGTCGACGTCGCCCGCGGCCAGGCCGCTGCGCTTCACCGACGCCTCGACGACGGTGTGGGCCAGGTCGAACGCGCTGGTGTCGGCCAGCGTCCCCTTGCGGAAGGTGCCGATGGCGGTGCGGCACGCGGAGACGACGACGGCTTCGGGCATGGTGGCTCCCCAGAGATCAGGTCCGGCGGGCAAATGACGTCCGGCGGGGCGGACCCAGGACCGTGCCTCGCCGCCGGTGTCCGGAGTGTAGGTCGCCGGCCGCAATTCTGACAACAGCGTTCAACTCGGGGTTTCCAACTCGGTGCAGGCCGGGCGTTGTCAGAGGATGGTGTGGAGGGATAGTTTCTGACGAAGTGTTGGTCCGGCGTCGGTGCCGGTACCGAGAGGGGATGGGCGATGACGCGACCCGCTTTCCGCATGCTGCCGGAGGTCACGGCGGACTCCGCGGCGTTCTGGACCGGGGGCGCCGACGGCGAACTGCGGATCCACCGCTGCCACGCCTGCTCCCGCTGGTTCCATCCACCGGCCCCGGCCTGCTTCCGGTGCCGCAGCCGTGACGTCGCCCCCGAGGCGGTGTCCGGGCGCGCGACGCTGGCCAGCTACACGCTCAACCACCACCCGTGGTTCGGCGAGGCGTTCCCGGTGCCCTACGTCGTCGGGCTCGTCGAGCTGGCGGAGGAGCCGGACACCCGGCTGACCACGCAGATCGTCGACTGCGACCCGGCGGACGTGCGGATCGGGATGGACGTCGAGGTCGACTTCGAGCACCACGACGACGTGTGGGTCCCGGTGTTCCGGCCCACGAGCACCGGAGGACAGGCGTCATGAGCTTCGTCGACGACAAGGTCGTCATCACCGGGATCGGCCAGTCGGACGTCGGACGCAAGCTCGGCCGCGGCGGCGTCGACCTCGCCCTGGACGCGGCGCTGGAGGCGATCGCCCACGCCGGCCTGGATCCGGCGGACATCGACGGCGTGGCCAGTTACCCCGGCCCGGTGGTCGCGGAGGGCGGGTTCGTCGGCGCCACCACGCACGACGTCCGCGACGCGCTCGGCCTGCGCACCACCTGGGCACTGAGCGGGGTGGAGACGCCGGGACAGGCGGGCACCCTGATGGACGCCGCCTCCGCGATCGCCACCGGCCGCGCCACCCACGTCCTGTGCTTCCGCAGCGTCTTCGAGTCGACCGCGCAGGCGCAGGGCAGAGCGGCCGCGCTGACGGGCAAGCAGATGCGGGCCGGCGGGCACGCCGAGTTCCGGATGCCCTTCGGCGCGGCGTCCCCCGCGAACTGGATCGCGCTGTACGCCATGCGCTACATGCACGAGTTCGGCCTGACCAGGGAGCAGCTCGGGCAGATCCCGCTTAACGGCCGGCGCAACGCGGCCCGCAACCCCAAGGCGATCTACCGCGACCCGATGACGATGGACGACTACCTGTCCGCGCGGCTGATCTCCTACCCGTTCAGGCTCTACGACTGCGACGTCCCCTGCGACGGCGCCACCGCGATCATCCTCTCCCGCCGCGACGCCGCCGCAGAGTCCGGCCGGGCGCCTATCGCGATCGAGGCCGCGGGCTCGGGCCTCTACGAGCGGCACACCTGGGACCAGCGCGTCGACCTGACGACGATGGCCGCGCACGACTCCGCGCACCACATGTGGGAACAGACCTCGCTGACCCCGGCGGACGTCGACTTCGCCGAGCTCTACGACGGGTTCAGCTACCTCTGTCTGCAGTGGATCGAGGCCCTCGGGTTCTGCAAGCACGGTGAGGCCGGGCCGTTCCTCGAGGAGACCGCCCGGTACGCCCTCGACGGCGAGCTGCCGATCAACACCCACGGCGGGCAGCTGTCCGCCGGGCGTCTGCACGGCTACGGCTTCCTGCACGAGGCCTGCCTGCAGCTCTGGGGCGAGGCGGGGGAGCGGCAGATCCCGAAGGACGTGGAGATCGCGGCCGTGGGGATCGGCGGCGGCCCGGAGGCGGGCTGCCTCCTGCTGCGCCGCGACGGCTGACCCCGGCCCGGCCGGCCGGGTCCGGCCCGGAACTACAGTAGGGCCGTGGCGCAGGACGAGGTGCTCCGGCGTGCGAGCTACGGCCCGCACAGCCCGGTCGTCGGCGAGCGGGGCAGCCGGACCCGGCAGCACATCCTGGACGTCTCGCTCGAGCTGATCGCGCGCCAGGGGTTGCAGACGATCTCGGTCGACGACATCGCGAAGGCCGCGGACACCTCGCGCGCCACGCTCTACCAGTACTTCGCCAGCAAGGAGGAGCTCTTCGGCGAGCTCCTCGAGGAGTGCGGCGCGGCGCTGATGCGCGTCGTCCGCCGGCTCGGCCCGCTCGGCCCGACCACCCAGGGCTTCGACAACCTGCACTGGTGGCTGGGCGAGTGGGCGTGGGTCTACGACAGGTACTCGACGATGTTCGCCCAGTGGGCGCAGCTGGACTCGACGGAGACGGCCTACCGGCCGACCGTCGCGGGCTTCGTCGACGCCTACGCCAGCCGGATCGGCGCCCGGCTCGACTCGTCCGGTTTCGAGGGGCCGCCCGGCGTCGACCTCGCGGCTGCGGTGATGCTCGTCGTCCACCGGGTCAACGCGTTCCGGCGGGCGGGGACCGCCGCGGCCTCGGGGCCGTCGGACGACGTGCTGCTCGACAGCCTCGCCGTCGTGGTGCAGCTGGTGCTGTTCCCCGGGACCCCGCCGGAGGTCCTCGCGAGCCAGGGCGCCGTCGCGGCCCCGCCGGTCGCGAAGCCGGTCGCGCCACCGCCGCCGGTGGGTGACCGCTTCGCCGGTCGGAGCGCCCGGGTGCGGCGGACCGTCCGGGATCTCCTGGACGCCGCCGCCCGGACCTTTGCCGAGCAGGGGTACCCGTCCACCAGCGTCGACGACATCGCCACGGCGGCGGGGGTCGCGCGCGGCACGGTCTACAAGTACTTCACCGACAAGGCCGACCTGCTGTCGGTGCTCGCCGAGGAGGCGCACGTCGAGCTGCGGGGGCTGATCGACCGGCTGCCCGCGCAGCACGACGGCGCGGCCCTGCGGCAATGGCTGCGCGAGTACGTCCCGGCCTACCGCCGGCACGCCGGGGTCGTCCAGGTGTGGACCGAGCGGCAGGTGACGACGCCGGAGGCGCTCGCGCACGCCGACGCCGTCTCCGCCGCGGTCCGGGCCGCCCTGGGCGTGCTGCTGACGGACGTCCCGCGCAGCTACCCGCTGGACCTGCGGGTCGCGGTGTTCGTCGCGGCGGCGGCCCTCGAGCGGCTTCCGCTCGGGCTCACGGTGCGGACCCGCACCGTGAGCCCGGACGAGGTGGTCGAGACGATGGCCGCGTTCCTCGAGCGCGGCCTGCTGAATCCGGGCGCTCCCTAGAGCACGGTTCCGGCGATCTTCAGCTCCAGGATCCGGTCCATGTCGAGGCCGAGCTCGCCCAGCACGTCGTCCGTGTGCTCGCCGTGGCCGGGCGCGCGCCGGGTGTCCCCGGGCTGGCCGTTGAACAGCAGGGGCGCCGGGACCAGCTGGAACGGGGTGCCGTTGGCGTCCTTGAGGTCGTTGAGGTAGCCGTTGGCGAGCACCTGCGGGTCCGAGAGGACCTCGCGCGGGGTGTGCACAGGGGCCCAGGCCCCGCGCCCGCCGCCGAGGACCCGCTGGGCCTCCTCGAAGGTCAGCGCGCCGAACAACGCGGCGAGCTCCGCCACGGCCTCCTTGTTGTTCCGCATCCGGGCCGCGTGGTCGACGAACCGCTCGTCCGTGATCAGCTCCGGCTTGCCGAGCGCGGTGGTGAGCTCGGGCCAGTACCGGTCCGACTCCAGCATGACGAGCGAGACGAACCGGCCGTCCTTGGTCCGGTAGCTGTTGACCAGTGCGTTCGGCGCGTCCGTCGGGTTGTAGCGGGGGATCCGCTCGATGCCGAAGGCCGCGGCCGCGGCGAGGCTGGCGCCCATCGCCCACGCACCCATCGCCAGCAGTGAGCTGTCCACGGTGAGGGCCTCACCCGTGCGCTCGCGGTGCAGCAGCGCCGCGGAGATCCCGCCGGCGATCGTCAGGCCGCCGAGGACGTCGCCGAAGGCGGCGCCGGGCTGGGTGACGGGGTAGCCGAGCTCGTCCGGGCTGGCGGTGTCCGCGGCGCCGGAGCGGGCCCAGAACGTCGAGTTGTCGTAGCCGCCGCGGTTCGCGTCCGGGCCCTCCTGGCCGTGCGCCGAGCCGCGGGCATAGATGATGTTCGGGTTCGCCGCGCGGATGTCGTCGACGTCGATGCGCAGCTTGGTCCGCGCCGCGGGCAGGAAGTTGGTCAGGAACACGTCCGACCGGGCGACGAGCTGCATCAGCAGCTCGCGGCCCTCCTCGGACTTCAGGTCGAGCCCGATGCTCCGCTTGCCCCGGTTCGGCAGCTCCACCATGTGTGCGACGCCGCCGGCCGGGACGAGGCCGGACGTCACCAGCCCGCGCTGCGGGTCACCCATCTCAGGGTGCTCGACCTTCAGCACGTCCGCACCCCACTCGGCGAGGATCCCGCCGGCCACGGGGACGTAGGTCCAGGACGCCACCTCGAGCACCCTGATCCCCTTCATGATGGCGACCACTACCGGCTCCTCGTCGTCGACGGAACGCTTCATTGCCCGCGGAACGAGCCTCGCCGCCCGCTGGTGGAGCAGAACTCTAACAGCAGCGTCACCCGACTGTCACGCCTTCCAGCAGCGGTATCGCAAGTTGTGGCCGATAGATTCTGACTCGGTGTACGGTTCGACGATGTCGCTTACGAGTCCGGCGGGGACGGCGCTGCCGGGCCCCCCGTCACCGGCGGAGCACGCGGCGCTGACGGCGCTGCTCGCCGTCGAGGAGACGGGTCCGGACCGCTTCCTCGCGCTATGCACGTTCGACGAGGGCCCGCACATGCTCTACGGCGGGCAGGTCGCGGCGCAGGCCCTGGCGGCGGCCGGGCGCACCGTGCCGCCGGACCGGGTGCCCCACTCGCTGCACTGCGCCTTCCTCCGGGGTGGGACGGCGGCCGAACCGACGGAGTTCGCCGTGGAACGCGACCGGGACGGGCGGTCGTTCTCGGCCCGCCGGGTCGTGGCGCGGCAACGGGGCAGGGTCCTGTTCACCCTGTCGGCCTCGTTCCACCGGCCGGAGGCGGGGAGGGAGCTCGACGTCGAGCCGGCGCCGGCCGCCCCGCCCGCGGCGACGCTGCCCGCCGTCGAGCTCCTGCGGCTGCACTCGATGGAGGGCCGGCTGCCGCCGGGGCAGCTCGCTTCCGCGGAGTGGCCGACCCGGTTCTGGGCGCGGTGCACCGACGACCTGGCGGACGACCCGCTCCTGCACGCCTGTGTCCTGACCTACCTGTCGGACCTGTCCAGCGGCCTGCTCGCCCTGCACGACGGCAGCCGCTTCGCGACCGGCCCCAGCCTCGACCACTCCCTGTGGTTCCACCGCCCCGCGCGCCTCGACGAGTGGGTCCTGGTCGACGTCGTGCCCCGGGTCGTCGCGGGCGGGCGAGGCTGGTACTCCGGCACGGTGCACGCCGCGGACGGGACCCTCGTGGCGAGCCTCGCGCAGGAGGCGCTCTTCCGGTCCGGGCCCCCGCCCACGGGCCGGACCGGCTCGGACCGGTGACCGCGGGTTCAGGTCCCGCGCAGCGCGAGCAGGCTCGGGACGCCCGTCAGGGAGCGGAGCAGGTCGTTGAGGTGCGTACAGGTGCTCGGCCCGCGCAGGTCACGCCGGACCTGCTCCGCCACGGCGTCCACCGGGGTCCCGACCAGGCGCAGCACGCTCTCCGCCGCGAACGGGCACTCCGGCGCGGGCAGCACGCGCGGCACCGCGACGATCTCCCGGACGGCGAGCCCGGCGGGGTCGAGCACCGCCCGCAGCTCGTACTCGTGGAGCACGGTCTCCCGGCCGTCCGGGTCGGCGTAGGTGTCCCGGAACATCGCGTCGACCCGGATCCCGGCGGCCCCCGGCTCGACGTCGATCCGCCGCCGGCGCCGCATGGCGAGCGGCGGCAGGACGGGCGTGTCGTGCCACGCGGCGGGATCGTCGGCACGCGAGACGGCCGGGGCGTCGGGGCCCGGGCGCAGAGGCATGGGCCCACCGGCCTCCAGCGCGGAGGCCATCGTCCCGCCCTCCCGCCAGCCCGAGCACAGGCCGGCCGGCGGGCGGAAGCGCCCGGCGCCGGGCGGCAGCTCCTTCGTCAGCGCGTGGGCGTAGCCGGCGATGACCAGCGCGACCGGGAGATCGTCGAGCAGCAGCGCGAGGACCCCACCGCCGTCGCCGGGGGCGAGCGTCGCGTCGGCGGCGGCCCGGAACCCCGAGGCGACGGACCGTCCGAGCAGCCCGGCCGTGCCGGGCCGTGCCGGCTCGCTCCGGAGCGCGACGAGCTCGCGGGTGCCGTCGTAGCGCACCTCGGCGTCGAGTCGGGCGGTGTCGGCGACCCGGGCGTCGCCGTCCGCGCCGGTGAGGACGTCGCGGGCGGTCGCCCGCACGAGCAGCCGCGGATCGCCGAGGCCGCCCGGACGCAGCATGTCCACGCTGCTGGTGCGGCGCGCGGAGCCGGGCGCGCGGTCCGGGCTCCGCTCGGCCGGGCCGGGCAACGGAGCCATCGTGGCGGCGACGAGGGGCAGGACCATGCCCCGACGGTACGTCCGGCCGCGCACCGCAGTCCATTGTGGATCATCGATCGACCGTGCACGTTCTCGACGAGGAGGACCGATGGAGCTGGATGTCGTACTACCGCCGGGCGGCCCGCGTGACGCGGGTCGGGAGGCGGAGCGGGCGGAGCGTGCGGGCTTCGACGCCGTGTGGGCGAGCGAGGTCCGACACGACCCGTTCCTCACCCTGACCCTGGCCGCCGCCGCCACCGAGCGCGTCGGGCTCGGCACCGCGATCGCCGTCGCCTTCGCGCGTAACCCGATGTCGACGGCGGTGCTCGCGAACGACCTGCAGGCCCTCTCGGGCGGGCGGTTCGTGCTGGGCCTCGGCACGCAGGTGCGCGCCCACGTCACCCGCCGCTTCTCGATGCCGTGGTCCCGCCCGGCCGCGCGGATGCGCGAGTACGTGCTGGCCCTGCGCGCGATCTGGGCGTGCTGGCACGAGGACCGGCCGCTCGAGTTCGTGGGCGAGTTCTCCTCCCACACCCTGATGACGCCGATGTTCGTGCCCGAGCCGCACCCGCACGGCAGCCCGCCGGTCCTGCTGGCAGGCGTGGGCGAGTCGATGACCGAGGTCGCGGGGGAGGTCGCGGACGGCTTCCTCTGCCACGGCTTCACCACCGAGCGCTACCTGCGCGAGGTCACCCTGCCCGCGCTGCGGCGGGGCCGGGCCCGCGCCGGGGCCACGCTGCCGGAACCGGCGGTCGTGGGCGCGCCGATGGTCGTCACCGGCCGGACGGAGGAGGAGCTCGCCGCCGCCGCGCTGCGGGTGCGGGCGCAGATCGCCTTCTACGCCTCGACGCCCGCCTACCGCCCGGTGCTGGAGCTGCACGGGTGGGGCGCGCTCGGGGAGGAGCTGCACGGGCTGTCCCGCGCCGGGCGCTGGGTCGAGATGACCGAGCGGATCGACGACGACGTCCTCGGCGAGTTCGCGATCCTCGGCGACCCGGCGTCCGCGGGGCGCGAACTCCGGCGCCGCTACGGCGACGTGCTCACCCGCGTATCGCTCTACCAGGGCGAGGACACCGACCCCGCCGTGCTGGCCGAGCTCGCCACCGCGGTGCGGACCGCCGAGGTGCCGGCATGAGCGACGTGCTGCGGATCGAGGACGACGGCGCCGTCCGGGTCCTGACGCTGAACCGGCCGGAGGCCCGCAACGCCCTCGACGGCGAGCTGATCAGCGTGCTGTATCGGGGGCTGTCCGACGCGGACGCCGACGAGACCGTGCGCGCGATCGTCCTCACCGGCGCGGACCCGGCCTTCTGCGCCGGGGCGGACCTCAAGCAGGCCGTGGTGGAGGGGGCCGCGTACTTCCGCCGGTTCGACGAGGAGAACTGCGTGGCCCGGGTCGCCGGTTGCCGGACCCCGGTCGTCGGCGCCGTCAACGGGGTGGCGTTCACCGGCGGCCTGGAGATCGCGCTGGGCTGCGACCTACTCGTCTGCTCCGAGCGGGCGACCTTCGCCGACACCCACGTGCGGGTCGGTGTGCTGCCCGGCGGGGGTCTGACCGCCCGGCTGCCGCAGCTCGTCGGGCCCGCCTGGGCGCGGCGGATGTCCATGACCGGCGAGCTGGTCGATGCCCGGCTCGCCGAGCGGATCGGGCTGGTGACCGAGGTGGTGCCGCACGCGGACCTGCTGAGCCGGGCGACGGAGCTGGCCCGGGCGATCGCCGAGGTGCCGGCTGCGCCGATGACGGCGCTGAAGCGGATCTACACCGAGGGGGCGCAGAGCATCGTCGGCCGATCGTTGGAGATCGAGACGACGATCGCCCGTGGAGCCTCGGGATCGCTCGACGGGCTGGAGGAGCGACGGCGGGCCGTGATGGAGCGCAATCGCGCCAGGACGGCCGACCGCGGGTGACGACCGGGGCGCCCCGGTGATGCACAGGCGAGGAGACCCGCCGGGACGACCCGGCGGGTCTCTTCCGAGCCGCTCCGTGGCTGCTCGCCGCCGGCCACGAGGACCGCGTCGGCCGGACGAGCGTTGCTACCAGGTGACGAGCAGCTTGCGCACGCCGTAGTTGGTGCCGTGCACGTCCATCGGGACCTGCTCCGGTTCGACGGCGAGGCGCATGTCCGGGAACCGCCGCAGCAGCTCGGGCAGGATCGTGCGCAGCTCGGCGCGCGCGATGTTCTGGCCCAGGCACTGGTGCACGCCGTAGCCGAAGGCCATGTGCCGGGCCATCTTCCGGTCGATGTCGAGGGTGTCCGGGCCCTGGAACGCCCGCGGGTCCCGGTTGGCGGCGGCCATCGCCACCACCACGAGGTCGCCCTTCGCGATCTGAGCGCCGCCCAGCTCCAGGTCCTCCAGGGCCACCCGGCCGAGCCCGAACTGCACGATCGTGAGGTAGCGCAGCAGCTCCTCGATCGCCGGCCCGATCCGCGCGGGCTCGGCGGCGAGCCGTTCCCGCTGGTCCGGGTGGGTGAGCAGGGTCAGGGCGGAGAGCCCGATCATCGACATCGTCGTGTCGTGCCCGGCGAACAGCAGCAGGACGCCGATGTTGACCAGGTCCTTGTCCGTCAGGAAGGACTCACCCGCGTCGGCGTCGCGGATCAGGTCCGCGAGCAGGCCCGTGGAGTCCGGGTCGGCGCGCTTCGCCGCGACGAGGTCGGTGATGTAGCCGATCAGCCAGCGGGCGCCCTTGTTGCGCTCCTCCTGGGTGTGGCTCAGGTCCATCATCACCTCGGTGGCGTGGTGGAACCCGTCGCGGTCGGTGTAGGGGACGCCGAGCAGCTCGCAGATCACCAG
>NZ_JAODNI010000144.1 GCF_025465255.1 Pseudonocardia sp. | reverse complement strand
GGGCGCGGGCTGGGCGGCCCGGGCGCGGGCCGCCGCGGCCTCGGCGCGCTGCCGCTCGGCCTCGAGGCGGGCCTGCTCGGCCTGCCAGAAGTCGAAGCGCTGCCGCTGGGTCCGCAGGCCCGCGTCCGCGTTCTCGGCGGCGTCGAGGCGGCGCTGCACGTCGGTCTGCTCGGCGAGGACCTGCGAGAGCCGCTGCGCCTGGGCGTCGGACGCGCTCTGCGCGGACGCGAGGGCCTGGTCCGCGGCCGTCTTCGCCTCCGCGGCGGCCTGCTGCCGCTGCTCGGCCTCGTCCTGTGCCTGCCGGGCCGTCGAGTCCGCGTTGGCCTTGTCCACCCGGGCCCGCTCCAGGGCGTCCAGCGCGGTGGCCTGCTGCTGCGCGACGGCGTCGGTCATCTGGGCGCGGTCGATCAGGTCCTCGGGGCCCGACGCGCTGGTGAGCAGGCCGATCGGGCCGAGGTCGAGGCCCTGTTGGTAGGTGTTCGCCACGACGTCGTCGAGCCGGGTGCGGGCGGCGTCGATCGCCGAGCCGGCGGCCTGGGTCTCGATCCGGGCCTGGTCCGCGCGGTCCGCAGCGTCCTCGGCCGCGGCCTGCGCCGTGGTGAAGACGTCCTGCGCCTGGTTCGCGGACTCGTGCTGCTCGGCCACCTGGATCTGCAGGTCCTCGGCCTCGGCCTGCAGCACCGAGAGCCGGTCCGTCAGCTGCGCGACCTCCGCCGCGCGGCCGGAGACGGCGTCGCCGCTGCTCTGCAGCTGCTCGTCGCTGGGGTTGGGCGGCGGGGTCGGCGACGGGGGCGCGGCGATCGCCGTCCCGGTCCCGACGGCGCCCCCGGTGCCCGTCAGCAGCGCGACGAGCAGGAGCAGTACGACGACCCGTGCCGAGCCCGCTGGCCGCACCACTCCCCCGTCCCGCGCCGCAGGGCCGGCGCACTCCTCGATCCGTTCGTGTCGATCACGCCCCGACGGCCTGGACTCTCCCACCATCACCCCACAAAACCCGGTAGCCACACGCACCCGCGTGCGCAACTTCCACCACATGGTGGACACGAGGCTGGAGGTACCCGAAGCTGTGACGTGCTCCGAACGGGCTAGGTCGGCTACGTACTTCCACTCCTGTGCGGACGGTCCCGCATCCGGGAAGCTGCATGCCTGCGCGGCCGTTCGGCACGCGCGCCAGGACAGGAGAGAAGACCATGGCCGACGACGGGACCGGACCCGGTCCCCAGCAGGACCCGCGCCGGTGGGCACCCCAGGGCCAGGGCCCTGTCCGGGCCGGCCAGGGTCACGACCCGCAGCAGGGCTACCGGCCCCCGGCCGGGCAGGGCTACGGCCCGCCCCCCGGACAGCAGGGTTACGGCCAGCAGGGCTACGCGCAGCAGGCTCCCGGGCAGTCGGGCCCGCAGTACGGCTGGGACCCGTCCGGTGGCTACCCGCCCCCGCCGGGCGGCCCGACGCAGACCGGGCAGCCACGCCGCAGGCGCTGGCCGCTGATCACGGCGATCGTCGCCGTCCTCGTCCTGCTGGCCGGTGGCGGGACCGCCTGGTACCTGCTCGGCAACGCCGGCGGGGCCGGCTCACCGAACGACGCCGTCACCTCGCTCGCCGCGGATCTCGAGGCGAAGAACTACCTGAAGGCCTACAGCCGGATCAACCCCACCGAGGCCGAGCTGCTCGCAGACATGGGCGACATGCTCACCACCGAACTGCAGCGCCTGGACGTCCTCAGGCCGGACGCCTCCGCACAGGCCGGGCTGGACTCGGCGACGGTCACCGGCCTGAGATTCGACGAGACCGGCCAGGAGAACGTCCGGGACAACGTCGCGATCACCAAGCTCGTCGCCGGGACGATCACCACGAACCAGGACCCGAACACCCTGCCGTTCACGGACTCGTTCAAGGCCAGGGCGTTCCCGAACGGCATCCCGACCGGCGGCCCGACGACGATCGACATCGCCCAGGAGGTCGCGCAGCAGGGCGAGCCGATCCGCGTGGCGACCGTGAAGGTCGACGGCGAGTGGTACGTCAGCGGCTTCTACACGCTCGCGGACTACGCCCTGAAGGACGCCGGCACCCCCTGGCCGACGACCTCGATCGGCGCCGCCGGCGCGGGGACCGCGCAGGATGCCCTGCGCGAGGCGCTGCAGGCGGGCTTCGACTCGAACGTCCAGCGCCTGGTCGAGCTGTCCTCGCCCACCGAGATGGCCGTGCTGCACGACGCCGGGCCCGCGCTCGTCGACGCGGCCCGGGGCGGCACCCCCAGCGGGCTGCGGATCGTCGACCTGCAGACGACGCAGGAGGACGTCCGGGGCTCCACCGGGCTCGGCCTGCGCAGCGCCGTCGTCGAACAGGACGGGCAGCGGATAACGATCACCCGCGACGGGGACTGCGTGTCGGTCGGCGGTGTCGAGGGCTCGCCCGCGACCCCGTTCTGCGCCAACGACCTCGCGGGCAACCTCGACTCGCAGATCGGCAACGACCCGACGCTCACCCGGCTCGTGCCGAAGCTGGTCACGGCCGCCCTGGACGTCAAGGTCGTGATGGCGCAGGAGGACGGCGCCTGGTTCGTCAGCCCCGGCAGGACGCTGGTCGGGGTGTACGGGGACCTGCTCGGCGCCCTGGCGCCCGAGGACGTCGCCGCGCTGGTCGAGGCGGGCCGCTGACCGTCCCGCGTTGCTCGGACCGCGGCGGCGGGTGCTCCGAGCACCCGCCGCCGCGGCCTCGACCGGGCCTCCTCCGGAACCCGGCGTGACCTGGCCCCCTCCGCTCGACTCCGAAATAGGACAGGCGTACTGTTTGGCCTGAGAGGGGCCGCGCTGCCTCGTCGCACGAGGTGCGCGAGACTCCGCGAAGAACCGAAGAGACGCCCCCACCACGCCAGGAGGAGAGAGCCAACGTGGCCACAACCGACAGCTTCGGAGCCAGGGGAACACTCGGCGTCGGTGACAACTCCTACGAGATCTTCCGGCTGTCCGCCGTCGAGGGCTCGGAGAAGTTGCCGTACAGCCTGAAGGTCCTGCTCGAGAACCTGCTGCGGACCGAGGACGGCGCGAACGTCACCGCGGACCACATCCGCGCGATCGCCGCCTGGGACCCGACGGCGGAGCCGGACACCGAGATCCAGTTCACCCCGGCCCGGGTGATCATGCAGGACTTCACCGGTGTCCCCTGCGTCGTCGACCTCGCCACCATGCGCGAGGCCGTGACCGAGATGGGCGGGGACCCGTCGAAGGTCAACCCGCTCGCCCCCGCCGAGCTGGTCATCGACCACTCGGTGATCATCGACGTCTTCGGCACCCCGGACGCCTTCGAGCGCAACGTGGAGTTCGAGTACGGCCGCAACAAGGAGCGCTACCAGTTCCTCCGCTGGGGCCAGGGCGCGTTCGACGAGTTCAAGGTCGTCCCGCCGGGCACCGGCATCGTGCACCAGGTCAACATCGAGCACCTGGCCCGCACGGTCATGGCCCGCAACGGCCAGGCCTACCCGGACACCCTGGTCGGCACGGACAGCCACACCACGATGGTCAACGGGCTGGGCGTGCTGGGCTGGGGCGTCGGCGGCATCGAGGCCGAGG
Organism: Pseudonocardia sp.; assembly: GCF_025465255.1. Taxonomy (GTDB): domain Bacteria; phylum Actinomycetota; class Actinomycetes; order Mycobacteriales; family Pseudonocardiaceae; genus Pseudonocardia. The sequence continues at coordinate 34,801 of NZ_JAODNI010000144.1, read as the reverse complement.
CCGCCATGCTCGGCCAGCCCGTGTCGATGCTGATCCCCAAGGTCGTCGGCTTCAAGCTGACCGGCGAGATCCCGGCCGGCGCGACCGCCACCGACGTCGTGCTGACGATCACCGAGATGCTCCGCAAGCAGGGCGTCGTCGGCAAGTTCGTCGAGTTCTACGGCGAGGGCGTCGGCGCGGTGCCGCTGGCCAACCGCGCCACGATCGGCAACATGAGCCCCGAGTTCGGCTCCACCGCGGCGATCTTCCCGATCGACGAGGAGACCGTCCGGTACCTCACGCTGACCGGCCGCTCGCCGGAGCAGATCGCGCTGGTCGAGGCCTACGCCAAGGAGCAGGGCCTCTGGCACGACCCGTCGAAGGAGCCGGTGTTCTCCGAGACGCTCGAGCTGGACCTGTCGACGGTCGTCCCGTCGATCGCCGGCCCGAAGCGCCCGCAGGACCGCATCCCGCTCTCGCAGTCCAAGGAGGCGTTCCGGTCGGCGCTCGGCGACTACGCGAGCGCCCCGGACCAGACCGACCCCGACGACGCCGCGAGGTCCGGCTCCACCGTCGACGAGGCCGTCGAGGAGACCTTCCCGGCCAGCGACCCGGCCTCGCCCAGCGCTCACGGCAACGGCGACGCCGGCAAGCCCCGGGCGCCGATCTCCGCGGCGTCCGGCGCCCACGGCCGCACCAGCAAGCCGACCCCGGTCACGCTCGGCGGCAACACCTTCGAGATCGACCACGGCGCCGTCGTGATCGCCTCGATCACCTCGTGCACCAACACCTCGAACCCGTCGGTCATGCTCGGTGCGGCCCTGCTGGCCAAGAACGCCGTGGACAAGGGCCTCGCGGTCAAGCCGTGGGTCAAGACGTCGATGGCACCGGGCTCGCAGGTCGTCACGGACTACTACGAGAAGGCCGGCCTCTGGCCCTACCTCGAGAAGCTCGGCTACCACCTGGTGGGCTACGGCTGCACCACCTGCATCGGCAACTCGGGCCCGCTGCCCGAGGCGGTCTCGGCCGCGGTGAACGAGGCGGACCTCGCGGTCGTCTCGGTGCTGTCCGGCAACCGCAACTTCGAGGGCCGGATCAACCCGGACGTCAAGATGAACTACCTGGCGTCCCCGCCGCTGGTCATCGCCTATGCGCTGGCCGGGACGATGGACTTCGACTTCGAGGCCCAGCCGCTGGGGCAGGACCCCGAGGGCAACGACGTCTTCCTCGCCGACCTCTGGCCGTCGGCCAAGGACGTCCAGGACGTGATCGACACCTCGATCACGAAGGAGATGTTCACCAAGGACTACGCGGACGTCTTCGCCGGTGACGAGCGCTGGAAGTCCCTGCCGACGCCCGAGGGCAAGACCTTCGAGTGGGACGAGCAGTCCACCTACGTCCGCAAGCCCCCGTACTTCGAGGGCATGGCGGACGAGCCGGCACCGGTCGAGGACATCACCGGCGCCCGGGTACTGGCCCTGCTCGGCGACTCGGTCACCACGGACCACATCTCCCCCGCCGGCGCGATCAAGGCCGGTACCCCGGCCGCGCAGTACCTCGACGAGCACGGCGTGGACAAGAAGGACTACAACTCCTTCGGCTCGCGCCGCGGCAACCACGAGGTGATGATCCGCGGCACGTTCGCGAACATCCGGCTCAAGAACCAGCTGCTCGACGGCGTGTCCGGCGGCTACACCCGGGACTTCACCCAGGACGACGCGCCACAGGCCTTCATCTACGACGCCGCGCAGAACTACGCGGCCGCCGGCACCCCGCTGGTGGTGCTGGGCGGCAAGGAGTACGGCTCGGGCTCGTCGCGCGACTGGGCGGCCAAGGGCACCGCGCTGCTGGGCGTCAAGGCCGTCATCGTCGAGTCGTTCGAGCGCATCCACCGCTCGAACCTGATCGGCATGGGCGTCATCCCGCTGCAGTTCCCGCAGGGCGAGTCGGCGACGTCCCTCGGCCTCGACGGCACGGAGACCTTCGACATCGCGGGCGTTACCGCGCTGAACGACGGCTCCACCCCGCGGACCGTCAAGGTCACCGCGACCAAGTCGGACGGCAACACCGTGGAGTTCGACGCGGTCGTCCGGATCGACACCCCCGGCGAGGCGGACTACTACCGCAACGGCGGCATCCTGCAGTACGTGCTGCGGGGCATGCTCCGCAGCTGACGCACCAGCTCCTGCCGACGGCGGGCGTCCCGGACCTCCGGGGCGCCCGCCGTCGGCGTTCGTGGGCTGCCCTACCGCACCACCCCACGCCCGCTGGACGAGCTCCGCGAGGTCGCCGGCGGGGGCGTCCGTCCCCGAGCTGGCCCGAGAACGAGCCCAGGAACAGCGGGGCGCGCGCGTCGCGGCCGCTGTTCGCTGCGCGCGACCGTCCGGGCCAGAGATCGCCGCCGAGCTGGCGCCGGTGCGGTCCAGCGATCCTGGTCGTCTGCGGCGGCGAGGCGGTCCCGTGGCGCTCCTCTCCCGGCGGGCGGCTGCCCCGGCCTCGGCCGGCGTCGTTTGCTTCTGGTCCGGTCGGTCTGTCGATGTCATCGAAAGACCGACCTTTCGAAGGCGTCAATGTTTCATTGACATATTGGGAAGGGCAGGTTCGGGCGGAGAGATTCGGGCGCCGGAGCCGGCCCTGATCACCGTTTGCGGTACGAAGTGGCCGTCGGTGGCCGCCTTGTACCGCAGGCCGCGATCAGCTGGGGTCTGATCACCGTTTCCGGCCCCATTCCGGCCACCCTTGGACGGTGCAGGGTCACGTTCGATGATCAGCCCGGTGGCCACCCCAGGTGCGCCGCGCCACCTGGGCCCGCGTCGCGCCGACTGTTCCGGCGCCCCGCCGTTCGACCGTCGCGAGGCCGGCCTGAGGCTCCCCTCCGCGCCGGGGCTCGCCGGCCGGCCTGCCACGGGCTCGGGTCTCCCCCGGCTCGACACTCGCGACGGCCGATCCCGTCATCGACTCATCGACGATTCGGTAGCGTCAATGAAACGTTGACAGAATGGATAGCCGCCTCGCCCACGGTCCGGCTCCGGCGCGTGGGCCACGACGACGAACGCCGGGCCATCCGGGGCCCGGCGTTCCTGTTCTCCTAGGTCAGCGGGGGTTGTGCGTGGCGATTCGTGTTCTGGCGAGGATCGCCGCGCACAGGTCAGGAGGCCAGCCAGTCCAGGGCGACCGCGGCGGTCCAGGACTGCATGGCCGAGCCCAGGGGCTCACCGGTCATCGGGTCGAAGTACTCCGCGAAGCCGACGGTCCGCAGCGCGTCCAGGGACACGGTCCGCAGCTCCTCGGCCCGCTCGACGTCTCCCCCGTCGCGCAGGCCCTGCCAGTACAGCCAGTTCACGATCGGCCAGACCGGGCCCCGCCAGTAGTTGCGGGGGTCGAACACCTCCGACTCCGGGCTGGTGCTCGGCAGCATCCGCCAGCGCAGGTCGGGGTGCCCCGCGAACGCCGGCGAGTCGAACAAGGCCAACGACGTGGCGCGCTGCCCGGCGTCGAACCCGCCGTCGATCAGCGGGGACATCCCGGCGAAGGTCGCCGTCTCGATCGGCGCGCCGGTCGTCATGTCCAGGTCGTAGGTCATGCCGCTGCTCGCGTCGACCGTGGACGCGATGCCCTTGCGGCCCCGGTCGCGCCAGAGGTCGATCAGGGCCTTGTCCTCGTCCGACGCGCCGACGAACTCCGCGATCTCCCGCAGCGCCGTGTTCGCCGTGACCAGAACGGCCGTCAGGAAGACGTCCTTGACCAGGAACGGGTAGTGGAGGTGGATCTCGACGTCGTCGTAACGGTGACGCTTGAGCAGCTCGAGCAGCCACAGGAAGCGGTCGTAGTGCTCGTTCGTGGGCCGCTGGCCGGCGTCGGCGACGTGCTGGACGTCGCGGCGGGTGTACGGCGGGACCGCGCCGACCTCGAGCCGGGCGAGCACGGCGTCCCAGCGCGGGGAGTTGTCGATGCCCTCCCACGGGTGATAGGTCGTGACCAGGCCGGTGCCGTCCGGGTCCCGGTTCTCCGCGAGGTAGCGGTGCCAGGCGAGGAGCTTCGGGAACAGGTCGACGAGCTGGGCGCGCACGTCCGCCAGCTCCGCGCCGCCGAGCTCCCGGGCGACCTCGAGGATCCGCCGCACCGCGATCGCGTGCACGGGAGGCTGGCAGAGACCGCTGGTCTCGGCGATGCCGATCGGCGCCTCGGGCGAGAGCTCGCACGCCCAGCGGGCGGGGTCCGGGAAGTAGGACTCCGGCCCGGCGTCCGGGTTGAACACGATCTGCGGGACCATCCCGTTGCGCCACTGCGCCTCGAACAGGCGCTGCTGCTCGGTCATCGCCCGGCACACGTCCACCTGCGCCCACCCGATCGCGACGAACGCGCTGTCCCAGCTCCACTGGTGCGGGTAGAGCAGGGGGGCGGCCTTGGTCCAGCCGCCCATGTCGTTCATGCGGAGGACGTCGGCCGCGTGCTCAGCGAGCGCGGTGTCGGTGAGGGCGGCGCCGTAGGCCGCTCCGTGGCGCTCCACTGCCGGCGCGGAGACCGACCGGGAAGCTGTCGCGGGGATCGGGCGATGGTCGGTTTCCGAGCTCGTGCTCACGGGGAGAAGCTCATCCTTTCGCGCTTCGCAGCGCAATCAATGTACTCAAGGTACTTAACTTGACAGTAACAACAGTTGCCGGGCACATCAATGCCTGCTGTCGGTGAAATCGGGATCGGTTCAGCGGCGTTACCGGAATCGGATCACACCATCGCGCACCGGTCGGTCGAGAACCGGTCACCCCTCGGGAGACGCCCGAGGTCGGGGGCGCATCGCCGCCCGCTCGCCCGCTCACCGATGCGGACGCCTCGGTTCGTGTACCCGGACGACGGCCCGGTATCGGTGTCGGCAGCGCGACGGCGGTCACACGGCGCTGGTTGCGCGCTCCGCGGTGAGCTCGCGCTCGTCCTCGGCGGAGAACCACCGGACCTTGTCGTCCGCGACGGTCATCCAGAGCCGCTGGTCGTCGGCCGCCGGGAAGTCGTTCGGCGTCAGCAGCTTCAAGATCTCCGAGCCCACCGCCACGGTGACGAGCAGCTGCGACCCCAGCGGCTCGACGACGCGAACGCGCACCAGCATCGCGTCCGGCACCTCGGTCGTCGATGCGGCCAGGTTCTCGGCCCGGATCCCGGCCAGCACCGTGTCTCCGGAGACCCAGTCCGGGACCCGGATCGCGTGCTCGCCGAGGTGTCCCACGGCCCGGCCGGCGTCGCGGGAGATCGTCACGGGCAGAAAGTTCATCGGCGGCGTCCCGATGAACCCGCCGACGAACCGCGTCGCGGGCCGGTCGTAGACCTCCATCGGCGTCCCGCACTGCACGATCTCGCCGTCCCGCATGACGGCGATCCGGTCCCCCAGGCTCAGCGCCTCGACCTGGTCGTGCGTCACGTAGACGATCGTCGTGTTCAGCTCCTTGGCCAGCCGCTTCAGGTCCGAACGGAAGGTCAGCCGCAGCAGGGCGTCCAGGTTGGACAACGGTTCGTCCATCAGCAGCACGGACGGCCGGACGGCGATGGCGCGGGCCACGGCGACCCGCTGGCGCTGCCCGCCGGACAGCGCCGACGGGTAGCGCTCCAGCACGTCGTCGAGCTGCACGAGGCCCGCCGCCTCGCGGACCCGGGCGTCGATCTCCGCCCTCGGCTCGTGCCGCATGCTGAGCCCGAAACCGATGTTGTCGTACACCGTGAGGTGCGGGAACACGGCGTAGCCCTGGAAGACCATGGCCAGGTCCCGCTGCCGGGGCGCGGACCCGGTGACGTCGCGGTCGCCGAGCCGGATGGTGCCGGCGTCCGGGTGCTCCAGGCCGGCGATCGCGCGCAGCAGGGTCGTCTTGCCGCAGCCGGACGGTCCGAGGAGCACGAAGAACTCGCCGTCGGCGACGGTGAGGGACACGTCGCGGACGGCCGGTGCGGCCCCACGCGTGTAGGTCTTCGTGATGCCGATCAGCCCGATGTCGGACAACTCGTCCCCTCTCAGCGCAGGGTCGGGCGTCCGCCGACGCCGAGGATCTGCTTGCGGATCAGCAGGATGAACAGGAACGCCGGGGCCAGCAGGAACAGCGCACCCGCGTAGCGGAACGGCAGCGGGGCCTGGGTGAGCCCGCTGAGCACGAACACCGGCAGCGTCGGCTCCTGCAGGGTGAGGATCGAGGCGGCGAAGACCTCGTTGTAGCTCAGCAGCACCGCGAACGTGGCCGCGCCGGCGATGCCCGGGGCCGCGATCGGCACCACGACGCGGCGGAACGCGGTGAACCGGCTGCAGCCGAACACCTGCGCGGCCTCCTCCAGATCCACCGGCACCCCGGCGAACACCGTGCTCACCATCAGCACGACGAACGGCAGCGCCAGCGCGGTGTGCATGAACGCGACGCCCCACACCGAGTCGTAGACGCCCCACTGCAGGAAGAACACGGCCAGCGGGATCGAGAGCACGACGACCGGGAACGCCCGCGTCGAAAGAATCGTGAGCCGGTAGGCGTCCGCCCCGCGGAAGACGTGGCGCGCGACCGCGTACCCGGCGGGCGCCGCCAGCAGCATCGTCAGCACCCCGGTGATCACCGCGACGAGCACGCTGGAGAGCAGGGCCTGCGGTACCCCGGCGGAGGTGACGAAGAACGTCATCGTCTCCAGCGACCAGTCCGGCACGGGTGGGCGCGGGTAGTCGTAGATCCGGGCGACGCTGCTGAAGGCGCCGACGACCACGAACCAGATCGGCACCAGGATCCAGCCCGCCAGCAGCGCGGCGGCGGCGTAGCCGAGGACCCTGCGCATCACTCGCCCCGCTCGCGGCGGATGGGCAGGGACACCAGGATCACCGCGACCGCCGCCAGCGAGACGACCAGGATCACCAGCCCGTACGCCGAGGCCAGGTGGGCGTCCTGGAACTCGGTGTAGGCCCGGTTGGCCTGGGTGGCGAGGACGTCCGTGCCGGTGCCCCCGAGCGCGACGACCGTGGCGAACACCTCGAACGCGAGCACGGTCCGGACGATCAGCGCGGTCCGGATCGTCGGGCGCAGCAGCGGGAGCAGGACGTGCCGCAGCTTCTGCCACGGCCCGGCGTGGAAGACCTCGGCGGCCTCCAGGTAGTCCCGCGGGATCGCCCGCATCCCGCTGACCAGGATGATCAGGATCAACGACGTCGAGCGCCAGGCCTCGGCGAGCACGATGGTGGCCACGACGCGGACCGGGTCCCGGTAGTCCAGCCAGATCACCGGGGTGTCGATGATCCCGAGCCCCTGCAGCACGGTGTTCAGCCAGCCCTGCTCCACGAAGATCGAGTACCAGGCGATGCCGGCGCCGAGCTCGCTGACCCCCAGCGGGAGCAGGAAGACGTAGAGCCAGAACCCGGAGCCGCGGAGCCTGGCGTTCACCACCAGGCCCATGCCCAGGGCCAGCGCGAACTGCACCGGCAGCAGCACGACGAGGAGCAGCAGCGTCGTCAGGACCGACGGCCAGAACCGGTCGTCGCCGAGCATCGCGCGGATCGACTCGAGGCCGAACCGGCCGGTGGTGCCGGTGAACGCGAGGCCGAACGCCTGCAGCATCGGGGAGGCGAAGAAGACCGCCAGGTAGACGATCGAGGGTGCGAGCAGCAGGTACGGGACCCAGCGCCGGAGCCGGGGCACCGCGGCCGGGGTCTCGCCGGTCGTGGTCGCCGACCGGGAGAGGGTCTGCTCAGCCAACGCGGCACACCCCCTCGCCGACGGGGTCGGGTCGCCAGCACCTGGCCCCGGCCTGGTCCAGCACGCCCTGCAGCGCGGCGCCCTGCGTGGCGAGGGTCGACGGGATGTCCCCGTCGCCGAGCACGATCTGCCGGAAGGTGTCCGTGAAGACCTTGTCGTAGGCGCCGCTCTGGTTGCCGAGCCCGACCGCGAGCGACGACGCCAGCGCGTCCGGCGCCGTGATCATTGCCTGGAGGGTGGCCGCCTCGGCCTCGATTCCCGGCGGCAGGCCGCCCAGCAGCCCGGCGAGATCCTGGGGCGGGAACCAGGCGACGGTGCGCAACGTCGTCGAGGCACGGGCGGGATCCGTGAGGTGGCGGATGAGCTCGATCGACGCGGTCGGGTCCGCGACCGACCTCGGCACCGAGAGCCCGCCGAGCACCGGCAGGTAGCCCCGGCCTCTCGGGCCGACCGGCGCGGGGAACGAGACGATGTCGTCCGGCCGGGCCTGGAGCGCGTCGACGAGCCGGACGGCGTGGTCCCATGCCACCCACACCTCCCCGGAGAGCAGCGGTTCCGCCATGTTGCCGTAGGTGACGGACTGCGGGTTCGCGGTGGCCCAGGCGGCGCGCAGCCACTGCCACATCGCGGCGGCGTCCGGGGAGCGGAAGGTGCTGTTCACGCCGCCCGTGAAGCTCGGGTAGGCGTAGCCCTGCAGGAAGCGCTTGAGCAGCCCGTCCGGGCCGGCCGGCAGGCCCAGCTCGGGGCTCCCGGTGGCCTGCTGCAGCGTCCGGGTCCAGCCGAGGAGCTGGTCGTAGGTGAGCCGCTGCACGTCGGCGCCGGGCGGCAGGTACTGCAGGGCGTCGGTCCGGGCCGCCATCAGGTAGCTCGCCTGGATCCAGGGGACGAAGGCGTAGCGCCCGTCCATCCGGGCGAGGTCCAGGTACTGCCGGGTGAAGCGCCTGCCCCCGGCGCCGGTCGCCAGCTCCTCGACGACGTCCGTCATGTCCCGGAGCAGGCCCTCGGCCCACAGGGTCGCGATCTCGCCCTGCAACGCCCCGACGACCTGCACGCTCGACGTCCCCGCCTTCGCGTCCGCGCGGAGCCGGTCGAACATCTTGGTGCTGGAGCTGTCCGTCACGTAGTCCACCGGAGTGCCGAACCCGGCGAGGATCTGCCGGCGCAGCGACTCGGCCTCCTCCGTGGTGGCGAGCTGTGTGGAGTAGAAGACGAGGCCGTCCGAGTCCTGGGAGCCCGGCGCGCCGGTGGTGTCCAGGGCGCAGGCCGAGAGCAGGCCCGCGGCCGCCGCGGCGGAACCCAGACGCAGCACATCCCGGCGGGACAGAACCCCGGAGTGCTGCACCACTGCGGTCCCCCTCCGCCGTGTACGCGGTGGACCGGCAAAGTAACCGGATCATGCCGAGGGTGCAGAGCGTGGCGCTCGGGCGCGTCGTGGACCCGTGCGGCTACGCGTGCAGCGGGTCGACCCAGGCGATCGTCTCGGGGTCCGTGACGCCCTCGATCTCCAGGTTGACGACGATCGGCTCCTGCCCGCTGCGGGTCAGGACGCACTCCAGCGGCTCGTCGTCGGAGGCGTTGATCTCCTGGTGGGGCACGTAGGGCGGGACGAAGATGAACCCGCCGGGGCCGGCCTCGGCCGTGTACTCCAGGTCGTCCCCCCACCTCATCCGGGCCAGCCCGCGGACGACGTAGATCACGCTCTCCAGCTCGCCGTGGTGGTGCGCACCGGTCCTCGCCCCGGCGTGGATGGTGACCGTGCCCGCCCAGAGCTTCTCGGACCCGACCCGCTCGTGGCTGATCGCCGCGGCCCGGTTCATGCCGGGGGTCTGGGCGGTGTTGGTGTCGAGGGAGTCGCCGGGGACGACGCGCACGCCGCCGGTACGCCAGTCGGAGTTCTCGTGGGAAGGCATGGCGAGGAGGTTAGGCGTTCCGGCGGCACGGGACCCGCCGCCGGACCGCCCTCCCGGCCCGGTCAGAGGGCGGTGGCCAGGCTCAGCCCGAAGCGCTCCTCGGGGTCCGACCAGAACTCCGACACCGCGAACCCGACCTCGCCGAGCATCTCCCGTACCCCGGCCGGGCGGAACTTCGCCGAGATCTCGGTGCGCATCTCCTCCCCCTCGGCGAACTCGACGGTCAGGTCCAGCGCGTCGACCCGGACCGTCATCGCGCGCTCGGCGCGCAGCCGCATCTCGATCCACTCGTTCCCCGCGTCCCAGAGCGCGACGTGGGCGAAGGCGGCGGGGTCGAAGTCCGCGCCGAGCTCGCGGTTCAGCACGTGCAGGACGTTGCGGTTGAACTCCGCGGTGACGCCCTGGGCGTCGTCGTAGGCGGCGACCACGGTCGCCGGGTCGATCACGAGGCCGATGCCGAGGAGCAGCTGCTCCCCCGGCTCGAGCACGTCCCGGACGAGCCGCAGGAACTGCTGGCGGTCCGCCGGGAGGAGGTTGCCGATCGTCCCGCCGAGGAAAGCGATCATGCGACGGCCGCCGCGGGGCAGCCGGTCCAGGTCACGGGTGAAGTCCCCGACGACCCCCTGCAGCTCGACGTCCGGGTACTCCCTCCCCAGGGCCTCGAGCGCGCCTTCCAGCGCCGCCTCGCTGACGTCCTGCGGGACGTAGCGGCGCAGCGTCCCCGCGCGGGCGAACGCGTCGAGGAGCAGCCGGGTCTTGGCCGACGAGCCGGACCCCAGCTCGACGATCGTGTCCGCGCCGGAGGCCTTGGCGATCGCGTCGACGGACTCCTCCAGCAGGGCCCGTTCGGTGCGGGTCGGGTAGTACTCGGGCAGCTCGGTGATCAGCTCGAACAGCTCGCTGCCCCGGGCGTCGTAGAACCACTTCGGGGGCAGCTCCTTGGGGGTGGCGGTGAGCCCGTGGAGGGCGTCCGCGCGCAGGGCCTCGTCGGCGTCCGCCTCGGTGCGGTGGACGTTCAGCCGGGCGGGTTCGGGAACGGTGCTCGTGGGGTCGGCGGCGGTGCGGTTCATCGTGCTCCCTGACGGTTCTCCTCCGGTACGCGTTCCGTCGGCCTCGGTGGCGACGGTGGCACCGGTGGAACGGGGTCGATCGGACGGAGCTCGTGACGACCCGGGCGGGCCACCACCAGGTGCCGGTCGGGCACCTGAATCCAGGCGGGGAGCGCATCGGGCGGTTCGGAGGCCACCGTGGCGGCGTCCGTGGTCGTGCGGACGGACAGCGCGTGGTGCCAGGCCGTGGCCCAGATCGTGGCGCCGTCCGTGAGCAGCAGGTTCAGCCGTGACCCCGGGGCGGCGGCCTCGACGGCGGCGCAGGTCCCGGCGAGCACGGCGGCCGGGTCGTCCCCGCGGCGCAGGCGGTGCCGGACCAGGGCCCAGAGCAGCGCTGCGTCCGTGGGGGCGTCGAGGGTCATCAGGTCCGTGGTGGGCAGGGCGGAGGCGAGGCCCGCGACCGAGCCGGGCCAGCCGCTGATCACACCGTTGTGGCTGAACAGCCAGCGGCCCTCGGCGAACGGCGCCGCCGCGGTCTCGGTCACGGGCATGCCGGTGGTCGCGGAGCGCACGGCGGCGAGCACGCCGGTGGAGCGGGTGACGGCGGCGAGCTGGGCGAAGGAGGGGTCCGCCCAGATCGGGGCGGCCGAGCGGTACCGGGCGGCGTCGGCGCGTCCCGAGCCGTCCCGCGCACCGGCGCCGTGCGGGTCTCCGGCGTCGCGCGCAGCGTCCGGGTACCAGCCCGCGCCGAAGCCGTCCGCGTTGACCGTGCCGCCCCCGCGCATGTCCGCGGGGGCGTACGCCTGGTGCAGCAGGCCGTGCGGGGGGTCCAGGATCAGTGAGGCGAGCGTGCGGGAGGGGCCGAGGTGGGCCAGGTGGCGGCACACGTCCGGTCAGATCACCCGCTCGGTGTCGCCGGGGGCGGCGTCCCGCGCACACCGGAACCCGGCGAAGATCTGCCGGCGGATCGGGTGGTCCCAGTTCCGGAACGTGGTCCGGATCGCGGACTCGTCCGTGCCGAACGACCCGCCGCGCAGGACCTTGTAGTCCCCACCGAAGAACACCTCGGAGTACTCCTCGTACGGGAACGCCTCGAAGCCCGGGTAGGGGTGCCACCCGGAGTCGCACCACTCCCACACGTCCCCGATCAGCTGCTCGACGCCCAGCGGCGACGCGCCTTCCGGGTACGCCCCGACCGCGGCCGGCCGCAGGTGCCGCTGGCCCAGGTTGGCGTGGCGGGGGGTTGGCTCCTCGTCCCCCCACGGGTAGCGGCGCGAGCGGCCGCTGGCGGGGTCGAACCGGGCGGCCTTCTCCCACTCGGCCTCGGTGGGCAGCCGCTTCCCCGCCCAGCGCGCGTACGCCGCGGCCTCGTGGAAGCAGACGTGCACGACGGGCTCGTCCGCCGGGACGCGCTCGACGACGCCGAACCGGCGCCGCCACCACTCCCCCGTGCCGCCGTCCCGCGCCCAGAACCGCGGCGCGACGAGGCCCTCCTCGCGGCGGTGGGCCCAGCCGGCCTCGCTCCACCAGTGCGCGTCCTCGTAGCCGCCCGCGGCGACGAACTCGGCGTACTCGCCGTTCGTCACCGGGTGGACGTCGATCCAGTAGGCGGGCAGCTCGACGGTGTGCGCGGGCCGCTCGTTGTCCAGCGCCCACGGTTCGCCCGAGGTGCCCTGGGTGAACGCACCGGCCGGCACCAGGACCTCGCGGGGCCCGGTGTGCGCGGCGAGCGGTGCGGGCGGGGCCTCCGCGTGCAGGACGGGTGCGCCGGTGCGGAGCTGGTGGGTGGCCAGCATGGTCTCGTCGTGCTGCTGCTCGTGCTGCACGATCATCCCGAACGCGAAGGCCTTGTGCTCCAGCCGGCGGCCGCGCAACGGGCTGCGGCTCAGCGCGTCCAGCGCCTTCTCCCGGACCTCCGCGACATAGGTGCGGGTGTCTGCCGGTCCGAGCAGCGGCAACCCGATGCGGCTGGCGCGGCTGTGCCGGAAGGCGTCGTAGAGGCCGTCGATCTCGGGGCGCAGCGGCTCCCGCCCGCCGACGTCCCGGACGAGCCAGAGCTCCTCCTGGCTGCCGATGTGCGCGAGGTCCCAGACCAGCGGGGACATCAGCGGCGAGTGCTGGGCGAGGAGGTCCGCCTCGTCCACCGCGTCGGTGAGCGTGGTGCTGCGGGCCCGGGACCGTTCGAGCAGTCCGGCGACGCGGGTGCGCAGGGCCTCGGGGCTGTCGGCGTGGCCGAGGCCGATCGCGGCGGCGGCACCGTCGGGCCCGGGGGCGGGGTCGTCGGATGTCCGGGTCATGGATGGACTCCCTGCGTCTGGTCGGAGGCGGTCCGGTCGGGGCACGCGCCGTCGGGTTCGAGGCCGCCGTGGTCCGTGCCCGGGGTGTCCCACGGTCCGGCCGGGCCGCGGTGACGCGCGGGCGGGACGCGGGTGAACAGACCCGGCGGGAACGGCACGGCGGCCGGGTCGAACGCGCCGGCACCCTCGCCGGGCAGCAGCTCGTCCGCCGGGCACCGTCCGGCCAGCACTCGCCGGTCCGTCGCGTCCGCCAGCAGGGCCCCCAGCTCGGCCGACGCCCCCGTGCGGGGGAGCTCGCGGAGGGCGAGGGCGAACACCTCCGCGGCGCCGCGGGCCAGCTCCGGATGCTCCAGGCCGTCCCGCGCGGCGCACACCCACAGGTCCCGCGTGGGCTCACAGATCTCCCGCACCCGGTCCACGGCCTCCGGCGACGACGTCACCGCGGCGAGCACCGCCACCGGGAGCATCCACTGGTCGCCGGCCTGGCCGTCGACGTAGCGGACCTCCAGGAAGCCGCGCGGCCGGATCGGCGGGAACAGCGTGGAGATGTGGTACTCGAGGTCCGCCACGGTCGGCGGCCGCGGCAGGGCCCCCTCGATCCAGTCCGCGAAGCTGACACCCACCGGCGTCTCCCACCGGTCCGACCCGCGGACGCACAGCACCGGCGTCGAGACGACGCGTTCGGCCCACTCGCGCGCCGGGTCCCCGCCGGCCGCGGGCGGCGGCGCGGTCCGAGCGGGGTCGAGGGAGAACCAGCTCGCCATCCGGGAGGACTTCCAGCCCGTGCGGCGTCCGTGCAGGACGGGCGAGTTGGCGAAGGCACCCACCAGGACCGGGCCGAGCGCGTGCAGGGCGGCCCATCGGCCGGCGACCGCGTGGGTCTCCCCCGCGTCGAGCGCGACCTGCACCGCCGACGTCGAGCACATGCCGCTGCGGCCGTGCGGGCCGAGCCGGTCGAACGCGCACTCCATCGCGGTGTAGCGCGGGAGCTGGAGGACCCGGCGGGGCGGCCGGTGCGGATCGGCGGCCCGGGGCTGCGGGTGGAGTCCCTGCGCGGCGAGGAGGCCGTGCAGGTGGCGGATGTCCTGCTGCACCGCGGCCGCGAGGGCGCCGAGGTCGGTGAGCGGGGAACTGGCGAGCTCCACCTGGCCACCGGGTTCGACGGTGACGGTGGAACCGGACGGGAGGGGTCGGGCCGGGGAGCCCGGGGAGAGCGAGGTGGGTGCGTGGGCGCCGAGAGCGGCAACCAGGTGATCGAGATCCACCGGGACGGTCGGATCGTCCGGCCGGTGGAGGATCCATTCGAGCTCGACGCCGAGCAGCCGCGGTGGCCCGTGCTTGAAGCACACGGACGCGACGTAGGCCTCGGCCTCGGCCCGGCGGGTGATCCGGACGTCGGGCAGCGGGATCCGCTCCTGTTCCGGAGAGGCGCCGGAACCCGTCCCGGCCTGCCGAGCGCCGAACGGGTGGGGTGCGACAAGCCCGGGGTCCTGTGCCACGGCGAAAACGCTACCCCCGGGTCTGGCCGCGCGCAGGTTTTTGCCGTTCGCCGTCTCGGACGCATAAGCAGAACGCGCGTACGGAATACTGGCGTCGTGCCCCGTGTCAGTACCGACCAGCTCGCCGCCCGCCGGCAGCACATCCTCGACGGTGCGCGCCGGTGCTTCGCCGCGTACGGGTACGAGGGCGCCACCGTCCGGCGGCTGGAGCAGAGCACAGGGCTGTCCCGCGGGGCCATCTTCCACTACTTCCGGGACAAGGACGCCCTGTTCCTCGCCCTGGCCGAGCAGGACGCCCGGCGGATGGCCGACGTCGTCGCCGAGCAGGGCCTGGTGCAGGTCATGCGCAACCTGCTCGCCACCGCCCGCGAGGGCGACGGCTCGGACGGCACCGCGGACCTCAGCTGGCTCGGCACCCGGCTGGAGGTCTCGCGCCGGCTGCGCACGGACCCGGACTTCCGCCAGGGCTGGCAGGCCCACTCCGCCGAGCTGGCCACCGCCACGGTCGGCCGCCTCGAGCGGCAGGCCGCGGCCGGGGCCCTGCGCGACGACGTCCCGGTCCCCGTGCTCGCCCGCTACCTGGACCTCGTGCTCGAGGGCCTGGTCTCGCACCTCGCGATGGGCCTGCCCGTCGACGCGCTCGACGGCGTGCTCGACGTGGTGGAGCAGAGCGTCCGGGCTCTCCCCCGGGCGACCAGGACCGCCTGAACTCCTCATGCCGGGCACGCTGCCACTGCCCCCCGACAATTTCCGGCGGCCCGGGCCCGGACCGGCCCCGGGGAGCGGGGCCGGTCCGAGGCAGGGAGGGTGCTGGACGACTCGGTCCTGCTGCGCGGCGCCCAGGCAGCACCCTCCTAGGCGGGCGCCACCTCCACCCGCGTGTCCGAGAAGGTCGGCGCGTTGCCGAGGTCCGCGAACTCCACCGGGTTGACGGCGTTCACGGTGCTCGGCCCCTTGGCCTGGGCCCGCCAGCCACCCATCGACGCCAGCACCACCCCGGCCGCGACCTCGTCGCTGACCGTGACCCGCACGACGAACTCGCCGCGCTCGTTGAACACCCGGATCAGGTCACCGTCGCCGATCCCGCGGGCGGTCGCGTCGACCGGGTGCACGACCGCCGTCGGTTCCCCCTGCACCCGCTGCTGGGGGCCGAGGTTGCCGTAGGACGAGTTGAGGAACGCGTGCGACTTGGGCGAGATCAGGCTGAGCGGGTAGGCCGGTGACGACGCCCGCGGCGGGATGTAGTGCGGCAACGGGTCGACGACGCCGCCGGGCTGGAACTCGTTCGAGCCCTGGCGGAAGAGCGGGAGCACGAAGTTCCCGCCGGCGGCCGCCGCGGAGGCGAACTCGTGCCTGCCCGACGGCGTCGGGAACCCGCCCTCGGCGTGCGGCGCGTAGTGCGCGGCGTCCGGGAGGTTCAGCCGCGCCCAGCCCGTCTCGGCCAGGCTCTGCGGGGTGATCCCGGCCAGCGCGGGCGCGGACCAGTCGAAGGCGTGCTCGATCATGTCCTCGTCGGAGACCCGGAAGCACCCGTCGTCGAAGCCCATGCCGGCGGCGAGGCGCCGGAACAGCTCGGTGTTGCTGACGGCCTCCCCCACCGGCGCGATCGACGGCTGGTTCAGCCCGATGTAGAAGTGCCCCCAGGAGAACATGACGTCCAGCTGCTCCAGCTGGGTCGTCGCGGGCAGCACGATGTCCGCGTACAGCGCCGTGTCCGTCATGAACTGCTCGCTGACCACGGTGAACAGGTCCTCGCGGGCGAGCCCGGCGAGCAGCCGTTCCTGGTCCGGGCAGACGATCACCGGGTTGGCGTTGTAGACCATCAGCGCCGCGACGGGGGTCTCGAGTCCCAGCTCGCCGGTCAGCGCGCGCCCGAGGTGGTACTGGTTCACCACCCGCGTCGTGCTGCCCTCGGGCCGCAGGTCCACCCGGCTGAGCCCCTCCCAGTTCACCGGGAACGCCCACAGCGGCAGGGCGAGGATCCCGCCGCCGGGGTTGCGCCAGGCGCCGACCAGCCCGGGCAGGCACGAGATGGCGCGCACGGTCTGCCCACCGCCGGAGGACCGCTCGATCGCCACCCCGATCCGGATCATCGCCGGCTGTGCGGCGGCGTACTCCCGGGCCAGCGTCCGGATGTCCTCGGCCGGGATCCCGGTCTCCTGCGACGCCCACTCGGGCGTGCAGTTCGCGACCCGCTCGGCCAGCTCCTCGACGCCGACGGTGTGCTCCGCGACGTACTCGGCGTCCGTGAGGCCCTCGGTGAGGATCACGTGGATCAGCGCCATGGCCAGCGCGCCGTCGGTGCCGGGACGGATCGGGATGTGCCAGTCGGCGCGCTTCGCGGTCCGGTGCCGCATCGGGTCGATCACGACGACCTTCGCGCCGTTGCGCTGCGCCTGCAGCACGAACGGCCACAGGTGCAGGTTCGTGGAGACCATGTTGCAGGCCCAGATCACGATGTACCTGGAGTGCACGAGGCTCTCCGGGTCGACCCCCGCGGTCGGGCCCACGCTCATCACGTACGCGGTCGACGCGCCGGAGTCGCAGAAGGTCCGCTCGGTGACGGTGGCGCCGAGCCGGTTGAAGAACGGGTCGCCGACGTTGAGGCCGTTCAGCGTGCCCTGGGTGCCCAGGTAGCTGACCGGCATGATCGCCTCGGCGCCGTGCTCGGCGGCGACGGCCTTGAACCGGGTGGTGACCTCGGTGACGGCGTCGTCCCAGGTGATCGGCTCGAACCGGCCGGATCCCTTGGGCCCGACGCGGCGCAGCGGCGTCGTCACCCGCTCCGGGCTGTAGACGCGCTCCTGGTAGTCGTTGACCTTCGCGCACAGGCCCCCGCGGGTGAACGGGTGGTCGGGGTCTCCCCGCACCCCGATGGCCCGGCCGTCCTCGACCGTCACGAGCATCGAGCAGCCGTCCGGGCAGTCGTGCGGGCAGATGGCCCGGCGCGTCCCCGAGCCCTCCAGGTCGACGATCGGCAGCTCCGCAAGCGTCATGGGGGCGCACTCCTGGACCTCGGTGGTGGCTTCCGGGAGTCCTCATGATCGGCCGGTCCGGGGCCGGTCGCGTTGGCTCCGCGCGCCGGGTGCTTGCCGCCCAGCGACCGGACGGGCCGTGTGTCGACCGGTTGACCTGCGCGCAACACGGTGCGAACGTCGGCATGGTTCGCTCGCATCACGCCGGACGAGACCCGGGAGGTGAGGGGCGTGGTCCTCGCAGCGGGATCGGCACCGGGCGGCACGACCGTGCGCGCGACCCGGCGCTTCGACGAGTGGCGGGATGCCATCCGGCACGACTTCGTGGCCCTGGACATGGCCCCGGACCGCGGCACCGACGCGTTCTCCGGTTCGGTCCGCAGCGCCACCGTGGCCCACCTGCAGGTGTCCGAGGTCCGCTCGGTGACGCAGGTCTGCCGGCGCACGCCGTCGCTGGCCGGCGCGGACTCCCACGAGTTCCTGCAGATCGGCATGGTCAGCCGCGGCACCGGGGTGCTCGAGCAGGACGGCCGGCGGACCCTGCTCAGCCAGGGGGACTTCGCGGTCTACGAGACGGGGCGCCCGTTCGTCTGGAACCTCGGCGGCGCCTGGGAGCTGGACGTCTTCACCTGGCCACGCGCGGCCGTCGGGCTCAGCACGGCCGAGTCCGCCGCGGTCACCGCCGTCCGCTTCGCGGGGCGGCAGGGGTTCTCCGGAATCGTCGGCGGGATGCTCCGGGGGCTGCTGACCGCCCCGCCCCGGCTCACCCCGGCCGGTGCCGTGCGGGTGGCGGACGAGGTCGGCGAGCTGGTCGCGACGCTGGCGATCGAGCAGTCCGACCCGTGCGTGTTCGCGGACGCGCCGCAGCTCGCGCTGCTGCACCGGATCCACGACCACATCGACGCGCACCTCGCCGACCCCGAGCTCGGCCCCGTGTCGATTGCGCGGGCGCACTTCGTCTCGACCCGGCAGCTGCACCGGCTCTTCGCGGGCACCGGGGAGACCGTCACCCGCCGCATCCGCAGGCTCCGCCTGGAACGGTGCCGCCGCGAGCTGGCCGACCGGCGCCGCGCCACGGACTCGGTCACGGGCATCTCCCGGCGCTGGGGCTTCCCGGACCTGCCCGGGTTCAGCCGGGCCTTCCGGAGCACCTACGGGCTGTCCCCGACGGACTACCGGGCCCGCTCCGGGTCCTGAACGAGCACGCCCAGGATCCGGTCCAGCTCGGCCAGGTCCGCCTCCGGCAGCGCCCGGACCCCGGGCGGCGGCTCGCCCAGGATCGCGCTCGCGACGGCAGCCGCCTCCTGCCCGGCCTCCGTGGCGCTGACTACCTTGCACCGCCGGTCCCCGGGATGCGGCTCCCGCCGGACGAGGCCCCGTTTCTGCAGCTCGTCGACGACGACGGTGGCGTACGGCCGGTCCACGGCCAGCGCGTCGGCCAGGTCGCTGAGCGTCGACGGCGTCTCCGCCACCCGGCGCAGCGCCTTGATCCGCACGAAGCTCAGGCCGAGTGCGTCCGCGGCCTCGCGCCGGCGGTCGTGCCGGTCCAGGACCAGGGAGCGCATCCGGAGCCAGGCGCGGACCGCGGCGTCCTCACTCATCGGGCCACCATCGCCGGGGCCGGGGGCCGCTCGAACGTCGCCGCCGTCTCCTCCGCGGTCCGGCGGGCGGCCCGCGTGGTCGTCAGCAGACCCAGGACCATGATCGCGACCCCGCAGCCGACGACGATCGCCCAGCCGACGTGCGACGCCCCGGCCAGCCCGGCCCCCAGCGGCCCGGTGACCCGGGAGGTCACGACCGAGCCGATGATCGCGACGCCCAGGGCCGCGCCCACCTGCCGGCTCGTCGAGGCGACCGCCGAGGCGACGCCGGCCTGCGTGGCGGGCATGCCGGACACCGCGGTGTTGGTGATCGGCGGGTTGATCAGCCCGAACCCGGCGCCGAACGCCAGGTACCCGATCACCAGCAGCCAGAGCGGGTAGTCCGAGGTCAGCGGCAGCAGCGACGCGCCGCCCAGGGTCACCCCGAGGCCACCGAGGACGAGCGGGATCCGGCCGCCGCGCGCGCCGACGATCCGCCCCGAGATCGGCGGCAGCACCGCGCAGAGGGCCGCCATCGGCAGCGTGAGCAGCCCGGCGTGCAGCGCGGAGAAGCCGCGGACCGACTGCAGGTAGAGGGCGTTGAGGAAGAGGAACCCGGCCAGCGACGCGAACGCGCACACCGCGATCAGCGTGGCGCCGGTGAACGGGACGCTCCGGAAGAACCGGGGGTCGATCAGTGGATCCGTCCGGCGGGACTCCCACGGCACCAGCGTCACCGCCGCGACCGCGGCGCCCGCGAGGCAACCGAGGATCAGCGGCGAGCCCCAGCCCCGGACCGGTCCCTCGATGATCGCGAACGTCAGCCCGCCGAGGAGCACCATCACCAGCAGCTGGCCGACCGGATCGAGCCGACGCGGGCGGGGCGCCCGGGACTCCGGGACGAACCGGCCCGCGAGGATCATCGCCGCGACGCCCACCGGGACGTTGATCCAGAAGATGGACCGCCAGCCCACGGCGTCGACCAGCAGGCCGCCCAGTACAGGACCGGCCGCCATGCTCAGCCCGGTGACCCCGCCCCAGATCCCGATGGCCCTGGCCCGCTCGCGGGGTTCGGTGAACACGTTCACGATGATCGACATGGCGACCGGGTTCAGCATCGACCCGCCGATCGCCTGCAGCACGCGGAACCCGACGAGCGCGCCCGCGTTCGGCGCGATGCTGCAGAGCAGGGAGCCGGCGCTGAACAGCAGCAGCCCGGTCCGGAAGACCCGGCGGCGGCCGATCCGGTCCGCGGTGGAGCCGGAGAGCATCAGCAGGCTCGCCAGGGTCAGCGTGTAGGCGTCGATCGTCCACTGCAGGGACGTGACCGACGCGTCGAGGTCACGCTGGATGGAGGGCAACGCCAGGTTGACGATCGTGTTGTCCAGCCCGACGACGAACAGGCTGCAACAACAGATCATCAGCACCAGCTGCCGCCGCCGGCGGTCGAGCTCGGGCATGGGCACCTCAGGAAGCTTGTATCGGCACAATCATTAGCACGATACAAGCATTCGTCAGCGAATCCCGTGCGGCAGCTCGTGACGGTGGTCGCAGCCCAGGATCGGGCAGGCGTCGACGGGCGCGAGGGGTTCCGGCTCCTGGTCCGCGAACTGGGTGCGGTGCAGGGCCGCGTACCGGCCCTCCGCGGTGAGCAGCTCGGCATGCGTGCCCTGCTCGACGACCCGACCCGCCTCGATCACCGCGATCCGGTTCGCGGCCCGGATCGTCGACAGCCGGTGCGCGATGACGATCGCGGTGCGGCCCACCAGCGCCTCCACCAGGGCGGCCTGCACAGCGGCCTCGGACTCCGAGTCCAGGTGCGCGGTCGCCTCGTCGAGGATCACCACCCGCGGCTTCGCGAGCAGCAGCCGGGCGATCGTCAGCCGCTGCCGCTCGCCGCCGGAGAGCCGGTAGCCGCGCTCCCCCACCACCGTGGCGAACCCGTCGGGAAGGGAGTCGAGCAGCTCGCCGAGCCGGGCCCGGACCAGGGCCTCGCGCAGCTCGGCGTCCGTCGCGTCGGGCGCGGCGTAGCGCAGGTTCGCGGCGATGGTGTCGTGGAAGAGGTGGCCGTCCTGGGTGACCACGCCGACGGTGCCGCGCACGGACGCGGCGGTGAGGTCCCTGACGTCGATGCCGCCCAGCTCGACGGCCCCGGAGCCGACGTCGTAGAGCCGCGGGACCAGCGACGCGATCGTGGACTTCCCCGCCCCGGACGGGCCGACGAGCGCGAGCAGCTCCCCCGCCCCGACCCGCAGGTCGATCCCGTGCAGCACCTCGCCGGGCGCCCGCTGGTCCAGGACCGCGACGTCCTCGAGCGAGGCCAGCGACACCTGCTCGGCGGTCGGGTAGGAGAAGTGCACGTCGCGCAGCCGGACGTCGACGGGCCCGGCCGGCAGCTCCAGGGCGTCCGGCTTGTCCTGGATCATGGGCTCGAGGTCCAGCACCTCGAAGACGCGCTCGAAGGCGACCAGCGCGGTCATCACGTCGACCCGGGCGTTGGCCAGCGCCGTCATCGGTGTGTAGAGCCGGGTGAGCAGCAGCGCGAGGGTGACGACCGTGCCCGCCTCGATCCGCCCGGTGACCGCGAGCCAGCCGCCGAGCCCGTAGACGAGCGCCTGGGCCAGCGCGGACACCAGCGACAGAGACGTCACGAACACCCGGGAGACCATCGCCGTCCGGACCCCGATGTCGCGCACCCGCAGCGCGGTGACCTCGAACTCGCGGGCCTCCTGGGCGGGCCGCCCGAACAGCTTGACCAGCGTCGCCCCGGCCGCGGAGAACCGCTCGGTCATCTGCGTGCTCATCGAGGCGTTGAGGTCCGCGGAGTCCCGCCGCAGGTCCGCGATCCGGCGGCCCATCCGGCGCGCGGGCAGCACGAAGATGGGGAGCAGGACCAGCGCGAGGATGGTCACCTGCCAGGCGAGCCCGATCATCACGGCCAGGGCGAGCGTCAGCTGGATGACGTTGCTGAGCACGCTGGCCAGGGTCGTGGTGATCGCGGACTGGGCGCCGATGACGTCGTTGTTGAGCCTGCTGACCAGCGCCCCGGTGCGGGTGCGGGTGAAGAACGCGATCGGCATCCGCTGCACGTGGGTGAAGACGGCCGTGCGCAGGTCGACGATCAGCCCCTCCCCGACCCGGGAGGAGAACCATCGCGTGCCCAGCCCGATCACGGCCTCGCCGACGGCGAGCCCGGCGATGGCGAGGGCGATCGTGATCGCCGTGCGGGCGGCGTCCGGCCCGCCCGCGACGATCACGTTGACGACCCGGCCGGCCAGGACCGGCGTGAGGACGCCGATCACCGCGGTCAGCGTGGTGAGCAGCAGGAACGCGAGCAGCCAGGACCGGTAGGGCGCGGCGAAGCGCCAGATGCGCGGGATCGTGCCCTTGGCGACCGATCGCGGCGCGTCGGCGGCACGGGTGACCCCGCGCATGATCGTGAATGGCCGGTCCACGGGCGACTCCTGCGACGACGGTAGGCCCCTCATCGTCACCCGACGCCGTCGGCCGCGCCCACCGACCCCCACACCCCTGCTGGCGGAGGCTCAGCCTTCGCCGGCGGCCAGCGAGCGGAGGCGGCGCAGCTGGGCGGCGCGCTCGGCGGCCAGGGCGCCGGCGGGGTCGATCCCGTCCGCGACGCCGGAGAGCAGGCCGAGGGTCTCCCGCGCCGCCCCGGCGGGAGCGGTGACGAGCGTGGCCACCAGCTCGTCGACGGCCTTGTCCAGCTCCCCCACCGGGACCACGCGCTGCGCGAGGCCGATCGCCAGGGCCTCGTCCGCGCCGATCCGCCGGCCGCTCAGGCAGATCTCGACGGCGCGGGCGTACCCGACGGCACGGACGAGCGGGAAGGTGCCACCCAGGTCGGGCACGATGCCCAGGGTGGGTTCGGCCATGCAGAACTGCACGTCTTCCGCGACGACGCGCAGGTCGCAGGCCAGCGCGAGCTGGAAACCGCCGCCGATGGCGTGGCCCTGGACGGCGGCGACGGTGACCCGGGCGGGATCGCGCAGCCAGGAGAACCCGGCCTGGAAGGAGGCGATCGTCGCGTCCGCCTCGTCGTCGGCCATGCCGGCGAGGCTCGTGATGCCGGGCATGCCGTCGACGGTCTCCCCCGGCGGGACGGTGAACAGGCGCCGGTCCAGCCCGGCGGAGAACGCCCGGCCCTCGCCCCGGACCACGACGACGCGCACGTCCTCCGGCATGGAGTCACCGACGCGGCGCAGCGCGTCCCACATCCGCGGGCTCTGCGCGTTGAGCGTGTCCGGGCGCACCAGGGACACGGTCGCCCGCGGGCCGTCCACCTCGAGCGTGACGCCGGTGTCCGCCAGATTCCCGTCGCTCAGCACAGTTCGCACGCCTCCCCGCCGGCCACCCTGGCCGACCGCGGCGACGCTACCGCGCGCCGGATCGTGCGACGGGGGGTGGGGCAACGCCCTCCGCCGGGTGCTCGCGGGTTGAACCCCCGACGGCCGGCGCTGCTACGTGCTCGACGACACCGCTGGCGAGAAAGCGGCTACTTCTTCTTGGTACGCGTCGCTCCGCCCCGACCACGGAGTGCCACCCCGGTCTCGCTGAGCACCCGGTGCACGAACCCGTAGGAACGTCCCGTCTGCTCCGCGAGAGCGCGGATGCTCGCGCCCTTCTCATACTTCTTCTTCAGATCCGTCGCGAGTTTGTCCCGCTGGGTGCCCGTGATACGAGCGCCCTTCTTCAGGTCGGTCACGACACTTGACCTCCTCCACCCCGACGCGGCGCCCCGCCGCGTGACCGGCGCTTCCGGTGCGTCCGGTCCGGCAATGATGATCCAGAAGCGGGCGACGTGCCAGGAGATCAACGCACATGATCGGTGAACGGTTCGCCCGAATGGATCACGCGGAAGAGTGGTGCTGAATCGGTCCTCGCGGCACTCCGTGACCATTCGGCGCCGCATTTCGACACATGGGAGCAGTGAAACCGCTTTCGGGATCACCTTGAGGCGTCGAATCGGTGACCGTGCGCGTCCGGTCGGGCGATGCAGCGGGATGGCGCCGCTGCGCCGGATGATCGGATCAGGCGAGCTGCACGAGCTCGAGGTAGTCCGTGGACCAGTGATCCTCGGTGCCGTCGGGCAGGACGATGACCTTGTCCGGGTTCAGGGCCTCGACGGCGCCCGGGTCGTGGGTCACGAGGACGACGGCCCCCGCGAAGCGGCGCAGCGCGTCGAGGACCTGCTCGCGGCTCGCCGGGTCCAGGTTGTTCGTGGGCTCGTCGAGCAGCAGCACGTTGGCCGAGCTGGAGACGAGGCCCGCCAGCGCGAGCCGGGTCCGCTCGCCGCCGGACAGGGTTCCCGCCTGCTGGTCGAGCTGCTCGCCCGAGAACATGAACGTGCCCAGCACCGTGCGGAGCTGCTGCGCGTGGGTGTCCGGCGAGGCGTGCCGGATGTTCTCCCAGACCGAGGCGTCCATGTCCAGCGTGTCGTGCTCCTGCGCGAAGTACCCGGTGCGCAACCCGTGGCCGGGGTGGACCTCGCCGGCGTCCGGCTTCTCGGTCCCGGCCAGCAGCCGCAGCAGCGTGGTCTTGCCCGCGCCGTTGAGGCCGAGCACGACGACCTTGGCCCCCCGGTCCACCGCGAGGTCGACGCCGGTGAACACCTCGAGCGAGCCGAACGCCTTGGTCAGGCCCTCGGCCGTCAGCGGGGTGCGCCCGCACGGCGCGGGGTCCGGGAAACGGATCTTGGCCACCCGGTCCGCCTGGCGGTCCGGCTCGAGGTTGGCCAGCAGCTCGTCCGCCCGCCTGGCCATGTTCTTGGCGGCGACGGCCTTGGTGGCCTTGGCCCCCATCTTCAGCGCCTGGGTGTGCAGGACCGACGCCTTCTTCTCGGCGTTGGCGCGCTCGCGGCGGCGGCGCTTCTCGTCCGTCGCCCGCGCCTCGAGGTAGCGCTTCCAGTCCATGTTGTAGACGTCGACCTCGCTGCGGGTCGCGTCCAGGAACCACACCTTGTTGACGACGTCCGCGAGCAGGTCCGTGTCGTGGCTGATCACCACGAGGCCGCCCTCGTGGGACTGCAGGAACCCGCGCAGCCAGGTGATCGAGTCCGCGTCGAGGTGGTTCGTGGGCTCGTCGATCAGCAGCGTGGTGTTGCTCTGCGAACCGCCGTCCGAGGCCGCGAACAGGATCCGGGCGAGCTCGACGCGGCGGCGCTGACCACCGGAGAGCGTGGCGACCTGCTGGTTGAGCACCCGCTCGGGCAGCCCGAGGTGGGTGCAGATGCGCGCGGCCTCGCTCTCGGCGGCGTACCCGCCCAGGGCCGAGAAGCGCTCCTCGATCCGGCCGTACTCGCGCACGGCCTTGTCGTTCTCCGCGCCGTCGACCAGCTCGGCCATCGCCGTCTGGACCTTCTCCAGCTTGCGCAGCAGCTCGTCCAGGCCACGGGCGGAGAGCACCCGGTCCTTGGCGGTGACGGACAGGTCCCCCTCGCGCGGGTCCTGCGGCAGGTAACCGATGGGCGAGTTGGCGGTGACGCTGCCGCCGTACGGCTCACCCTCCCCCGCGAGGACGCGCATCGAGGTGGTCTTGCCGGCGCCGTTGCGGCCGACGAGACCGATCCGGTCCCCCGGCTGGACGCGCAGCGAGGCGTCGGAGAGCAGGATGCGGGAACCGGCGCGCAGTTCGAGGGCGTTGGCGGTGATCACGTGAAAGGGCTCCAGACCGGAGTACGAGGGGTGAGACGGTGGGGGGCGGCCGCCGCGTGGGAGGACTCGCGGACAGAGCTGTCCGCCGCGGGGCGCACGCACCTACTCGATCTGGACCACGGCTCCACGGTAGCGGGCCGTGTCGACCCGTTTCGCATCGCGGGGGTCCGACATGACCGATCTCACCGCGGGCGCGGTCGTCGTCGACCGAGCGGCGTTCTCTCTGTCACTCGGTCCAACGAGAATCGTGGCGGCCCGATTCCCCGTCTCCTCGATCGCCCGTGCTCTCCGGTCTTCGCCGTGTCCCGATCGGGGTGCCCGCCGCGCCGCCGGTGCGAAGTAGGGTCGCCCCATGAGCGACGTCACCGGTGCCGGTCCCCGTCCCGTCCCCCAGGATCTCGTGGGCCGGGCCGCTCTGGTCACGGGCGCCAGCCGGGGCATCGGCCTCGCGATCGCCGCCGAGCTGCTGGCCCGCGGCGCGTCGGTGACGATCACCGGGCGCAAGGCCGAGCAGCTCGAGGCCGCGGCCGTCGAGCTGGGCAAGGGGTGCGGGGACCCGTCGCGGGTGCTCACCGCGCAGGGCAACGCGGGCGACGCCGTACACCGCGAGGAGGCCGTCCGGCGCACCGTGGAGACCTTCGGGAACATCGGCATCCTGGTCAACAACGCGGGGATCAACCCGCAGTACGGCCCGCTGGTCGACGCGGACCTCGGCGCGGTCACCAAGATCTTCGACGTCAACGTGGTCGCGGCGCTCGGGTTCGTGCAGCAGTGCTACCACGCGGGCATGGGCGAGCACGGCGGCACGATCGTCAACGTCGCGTCGGTCGGCGGGCTGCGCTCCACCGGCGTGATCGGCGCGTACGGGGCGTCGAAGGCGGCGCTGATCAGGCTGACCGAGGAGCTCGCCGGGCAGCTCGGGCCGAAGATCCGGGTCAACGCCGTCGCGCCCGCCGTGGTGAAGACCGCCTTCGCCGCCGCGCTCTACGAGCGGGACGAGGCCGGGGTCGCCGCGGGCTACCCGATGAAGCGGCTCGGGGTGCCGGAGGACGTCGCAGCGGCGGTCGGGTTCCTCGTGTCGGACGCGTCGAGCTGGATCACCGGGGACACGATCCGGATCGACGGCGGCTCGCTCTCCGCGGGGAGGCACGCCTGAGCCCCACACCGGACGTGCTCGTCGTCGGCGGCGGTCCCGCGGGACGGGCGCTTGCGGGCGCGGCCGCGCGGCTCGGGCTCCGGACCGCGCTCGTGGACCAGGACCCGGGGCGGCCGTGGCGCTCGACGTTCGCCGCCTGGGCGGACGAGCTGCCCGCGGACCTGCCCGCGTCGGCCGTCGCGTCGCGTTCCCGCGGCCGGGCGATCGCCCGTACCGAGCGGTCCCTGGGCTGGGAGTACGCCGTCCTGCACGTCGACGGGCTGCGCGCGCACCTCGACGCCGGGCTCGACGGCGTCGCACTGCACCGCGGACGGGTGCTCGGGACGGACGGCGGCCGAGCCCGGCTCGCGGACGGCGGCGCGCTCGAGGCCGAGGTCGTGATCGACGCCGGTGGGCACCGCTCCCCCCTCGGCGCGCCCGCGCGCAGGGCCGCGGCCGAGCAGACGGCCCACGGGATCGTCGTCGACGCGCACATCGCGGCACCGCTCGTCGGCCCCGGCGAGGCGCTGTTCATGGACTGGCGGCCCGACCACGGCGAGGACGGTTGGCCGACCTTCCTCTACGCCGTCCCGCTCGGGGGCGGGGCCGTCCTGCTCGAGGAGACCTCCCTGGCCCGGCGGCCGGGGCTCCCGCTCCCGGTGCTCCGCCGCAGGCTCGCGGCACGGCTGGCCCACCACGACGTCACCGTCCCGCCGGACGCCCGGCAGGAGCGGGTGCGCTTCCCGGTCGACGGCCCGCGCAACCCGGCCGGCTTCGGGGCCGCCGCCCCACTGGTCCACCCGGCCACCGGGTTCAGCGTCGCCACGGCGCTCACCCTCGCGCCGGCCGTGGCGGCGGCGCTCGCCCGGTGGCTGCCGGACTCCCCGGACCGGGCCCGCCGCGCCGCGCAGGACGTCGTCTGGCCGGCATCCGCCCGGGCCGTGCATCTGCTGCGCCACCGCGGCCTGGAGGCGCTGCTGCGGATGCCACCGGCCGCGGTACCGGAGTTCTTCGAGGTGTTCCTGGGTCTGCCGCCGCGGCATCGCTGGGCCTACCTGACCGGCCGCGACGACCTCGGCGGCACCCTCGGGGCCATGGGCGCGCTCTTCGGCCGTTCGGAGTGGTGGCTACGCGCCCGTCTGGTGGGACCCGCGCTGCTCCCCCGGACGCCCCCTGCCTGGTCAGTGACCGGCGGGTCGGGTGGCGGAACCCCCGCTACCACACGGTAACCTCCCGCGACCAGACGTGATTTCCCGCGCTCGAAGAGTCGGAGGCCCCATGTCCGCCTACACCACCGTCGTCGTCGGTACCGACGGATCCGCCACCTCGTACGCCGCCGTCGAGCGTGCCGCGGCCGTCGCCCGCGACAGCGACGCCGAGCTCGTCATCGTCTCGGCATACACGCCCGCGACCCGCGAGGAGACCGCCGGCGCCGAGGACGCGCTCGGCGACGAGGCCTACCTCGTCCGCGGCTGGTCGCCGGCCGAGGAGGCGCTGCGCACCGCCGAGGACCGCGCCGTCGCCGTCGGCGCCACCAAGATCACCAAGCACGCGGAGGACGGCGCCCCCGTCGACGTGCTGCGCAAGGCGGTCCTGGAGCGCAAGGCGGACCTGCTGGTCGTCGGCAACAAGGGGCTCAACACCCTGAGCGGGCGGCTGCTCGGCTCGGTGCCCGCGGACGTCGCGCGCCGCTCGGGCGTCGACGTGCTCATCGTCCACACGACCTGAGCCCGTGGCCGACGGCTGGCTCGACGACCTGGGCGAGCTCCTCTCCGCCGCCCAGCGCGGCGAGGCCCGCCGGGTCGACGAGTCCGGATCGCTGACGTCCGCGCTCGAGGAGATCGTCCTCGGGGCGCCGCGCGAGTACACCCGCGCGGAGGTCGTCGAACGGGCCGGGATCCCGCCCGAGGAGGGCCACCGGCTCTGGCGCGCGCTCGGCTTCCCCGAGGTGGACGACGCGGACGTCCTGTTCACCGAGCGGGACATCGAGGCCGCCACCGCGCTGCGACAGCTGACCGAGGCCGGCGTGTTGGCCCCGGACGAGCGGGAGGCCGTGGGCCGGGCGGTCGCGCAGGCCATGTCCCGGCTCGCCGAGTGGCAGGTCGGGATGCTCGCCCGGATCGTCGCCGAGCGGGCCGAGGAGCTGACGCCCGAGCAGTCGCTGCAGCTCGCGGCGGGCCTGCTGCCGAAGCTCGAGCAGCTGCAGTCCTACGTCTGGCGACGGCACATGGCGGCCACGGTGTCGCGCTTCGTCGTCGGCCGAGACGGGTCCTCGGACGTCGAGCCCCGCGCGGAGACCTGGCCGCTGGCCGTCGGGTTCGCGGACATGGTCGGCTTCACCCGCACGACCCGGCGCCGCTCCGCCGCGGAGCTGAGCGAGATGATCGAGCGGTTCTCCTCCAGCACCACCGACGTGATCGCCGAGGGGCACGGCCGGATCATCAAGACGGTCGGCGACGAGGTCCTCTTCGTGGCCGACGACGCGGGCGCGGCCGCCGCGATCGCCCTCGCGCTGAGGGAGCGGGTCGAGGCCGAGCCGTCGCTCCCCCGGCTGCGGATCGGCGTCGCGTACGGGGAGGTCCTGGTCCGCTACGGGGACGTGTACGGCGAGGTCGTGAACATCGCCGCCCGGCTCACCAGCCACGCGCGCCCGGACTCGATCCTGGTGGACCGCGAGGTGGCCGCGGCGCTCCGGGACGATCCGCGCTTCCACATCCGCCCGCTGCGGCCGCTACAGGTCCGCGGCTACCGCAACCTGCACCCGTTCCTGCTCGGCTGCGCCGGGTGACGGGGAGCCCGGGAACGACGAACGGCCCGTTCGTCCCGACCTACGGGACGAACGGGCCGTACGGGAGGAAGAGCGCTGATCAGACCCGGAAGCCGAGGGCGCGCAGCTGCTCGCGGCCGTCCTCGGTGATCTTCTCCGGGCCCCACGGCGGCATCCAGACCCAGTTGATCGTGATGTCCTCGACGAGGCCGCCGGTGCCGCCACCGGTGAGGGCGCTGCGCGCCTGCTCCTCGATGACGTCCGTCAGCGGGCAGGCCGCGGAGGTCAGGGTCATGTCGATGATCGCCTTGTTGTCCTCCACGGCGAGGCCGTAGACGAGGCCGAGATCGACGACGTTGATCCCCAGCTCGGGGTCCACGACGTCCCGCATGGCCTCCTCGAGGTCGTCGAGGGAGGGGCCCTCCGCGGCGGCCGCGGGAGGCTCGGGCATCCCGGCGGCGCCCCGGACGACCTCCTCCTCGGCGGCGGTGGTCTCGGTCGTGTCGCTCATGCCTGGGCTCCCTTCGGGGTTGCCTCGTCGTGTACCCGGACCACGGCGTCCTTGAACGCCATCCAGCCCAGGAGCGCGCACTTGACCCGTGCCGGGTACTTCGCGACGCCCGCGAAGGCGACGCCGTCCCCGATCACGGCCTCGTCCGGCTCCACCTTGCCGCGGCCCTGCGCCATCTCCTGGAACGAGGCCAGGATGCGGAAGGCCTCGTCGACGCTCTGCCCGACGACGAGATCGGTCATCACCGACGTCGAGGCCTGGCTGATCGAGCAGCCCAGGGTCTCGTAGGAGACGTCCTGGACCTTCTCGCCGGACTCGTCCAGCTTCACCCGCAGCGTCACCTCGTCCCCGCAGGTCGGGTTGACGTGGTGGGTCTCCGCGTCGAACGGGTCCCGCAGGCCCGCCCCGTGGGGCGAGCGGTAGTGATCCAGGATGATCTCCTGGTACATCTGCTCGAGCCGCATCCCTAGCTCACCCCGAAGAAGTCCCGGGCGGCCCGCACGCCGTCGGCGAGCTGGGCCACCTCGTCCACCGTCGTGTACACGTGGAACGACGCGCGGACGGTCGCGGCGATTCCGAAGCGGCGGTGCAGCGGCCAGGCGCAGTGGTGCCCGACCCGCACCGCGATGCCGCGGTCGTCGAGGACCTGGCCGACGTCGTGCGCGTGCACGTCCTCCACCACGAAGCTCACCGCGCCCCCGCGGGCCTCGAGCGAGTCCGGCCCGACGATCCGGACGCCCGGGACCTCGCGCAGGGTGTCCAGCGCGACCTTCACCAGCTCCAGCTCGTGGGCCGCGACCTTGTCCATGCCGATCGCGGAGAGGTAGTCCACCGCCGCGCCGAGGCCCACGGCCTGCGACGTCATCGGCACGCCGGCCTCGAACCGCTGCGGCGGTGGCGCGTAGGACGAGCCCTCCATCCGCACCAGCTCGATCATCGACCCACCGGTGAGGAACGGCGGCATGGCCTCGAGCAGCTCGGTGCGCCCGTAGAGCACGCCGACGCCGGACGGCCCGAGCATCTTGTGCCCGGAGAACGCCGCGAAGTCCACGCCGAGCGCCGTCAGGTTGACCGGCATGTGCGGCACGGACTGGCACGCGTCGAGGACGGTCAGCGCGCCCACCGCCCTCGCCCGCCGGACCAGCTCCTCGACCGGCGCGATCGAGCCCAGCACGTTCGACTGGTGAGCGAACGCGACGACCTTCGTGCGGTCGGTCAGCTCGAGGGAGTCCAGGTCGATCCGGCCGTCCTCGGTCACCGAGTACCAGCGCAGGGTCGCCCCGGTACGCCGGCAGAGCTCCTGCCACGGAACGAGGTTGGCGTGGTGCTCCAGCTCGGTCACGACGATCTCGTCCCCGGGGCCGAGCGCGAACCGCTCGGACTCCGGACCGAGCCCGGTCCTGATCGACGAGTTGCTCATCGCGTACGCCACGAGGTTGATCGCCTCGGTGGCGTTCTTGACGAACACCAGCTCCGCCGGGTCCGCGCCGACGAACGCGGCGATCCGCGCGCGGGCGGACTCGTAGTCGTCCGTCGCCTCCTCGGCCAGCTGGTGCGCGCCGCGGTGGACCGCGGCGTTGTGCTGCTCGAGGAAGGCGCGCTCGGCGTCGAGCACCTGGCGGGGCCGCTGCGAGGTGGCCCCGGAGTCCAGGTAGACCAGCGGACGGCCCTCGCGGACGGTGCGCTGCAGGATCGGGAAGTCGTCGCGGATCGCCTTGAGCGCGGCGACATCCAGACCCGACCGCGTCTGGGCCTGAACGGCGGTCATCAGACTGCGGCCCCCGCCGCCCTGACGAAGCGCTCGTAGCCGTTCTTCTCGAGGTCGTCGGCCAGCTCGGGCCCACCGGACTCGACGACACGGCCCGCGGCGAACACGTGCACGTGGTCGGGCTTGATGTACTGCAGGATCCGCGTGTAGTGCGTGATCAGCACGACACCGGTCTCGCCGCCCTCGCGGTAACGGTTCACGCCCTCGGACACGACGCGCAGCGCGTCGACGTCCAGGCCGGAGTCCGTCTCGTCCAGCACGGCGATCTTCGGCTTGAGCAGGGCGAGCTGGAGCACCTCGTGGCGCTTCTTCTCGCCGCCGGAGAAGCCCTCGTTGACCGAGCGGTCCGCGAAGTCCGGGTCGATGTCGAGGTCGTTCATCGCGCCCTTGACCTCCTTGACCCAGGTCCGGAGCTTGGGGGCCTCGCCGCGGACCGCGGTGGCCGCGGAGCGCAGGAAGTTCGCCATCGAGACGCCGGGGACCTCGACCGGGTACTGCATGGCCAGGAAGAGGCCGGCGCGCGCTCGCTCGTCGACGGTCATGTCGAGCACGTTCTCGCCGTCGAGGAGGACCTCGCCGCTGGTGATCTCGTACTTCGGGTGGCCGGCGATGGCGTAGGCCAGCGTCGACTTGCCCGAACCGTTCGGGCCCATGATCGCGTGGGTCTCGCCGGCGCGGACGGTGAGGTTCACCCCGCGCAGGATCTCCTTGGGCCCGTCCTCGGTGGTCACCGAGGCGTGCAGGTCCTTGATCTCCAAGGTGGACATCGTGAGAGTCAGCTCCGTCTTCGCAGGAAGTGTGGTGGGGTGCGGTGCCGTCAGGCGCCGGCGATGGCCAGCTCGGCCTCGATGGCGGCCTCGAGGCGCTCGCGCAGCTCGGGGGTCGGGAGGCGCTGCAGGATCTCGCCGAAGAAGCCGCGGACGACCAGGCGGCGGGCGACGTCCTCGGGGATGCCCCGGCTCTGCAGGTAGAAGAGCTGCTCGTCGTCGAACCGGCCGGTGGCGCTGGCGTGACCGGCGCCGGCGATCTCGCCGGTCTCGATCTCCAGGTTCGGCACCGAGTCCGCCCGGGCGTGCTCGGTGAGCACGAGGTTCCGGTTGAACTCGAAGGTCTCGGTGTTCTCGGCCGCGGCCCGGATGAGCACGTCCCCGATCCACACCGTGTGCGCGTTCGTGGTGCCCTTCACGCCCTGCAGGGCGTTCTTGTAGAGCACGTTGGACTTGCAGTTCGGCACCGCGTGGTCGACGAGCAGGCGCTGCTCGAGGTGCTGGCCGGCGTCGGCGAACCCGAGGCCGAGCAGCTCCGCGTCCCCGCCCGGACCGGCGTAGCGCACGGTGGGGCTGACCCGGACCAGGTCCCCGCCCAGCGACACCGCGATGGCGCGCAGGGTGGCGTCCCGGCCGATGCTCAGGTGGTGCGCGGCCACGTGCACCGCGTCGTCCGCCCACTCGTCGGTGACGACGAGGTTGAGCCGGGAGCCGTCCGCCAGCACGACCTCGAGGTTGTCCGCCAGGACACCCGAGCCGCGCTGCACCAGCACGACCGTGGCCTCGGTGTGCGGGGTGGTGCGCAGCTGCAGGTGCAGCGCCGCGCTCTCCCCCGCGCCCGGGCCGTCCACGGTGACCGTGACCGGCTCGGGCGTGCCGTCGAGAGTGACGACGGTGGCCTCGCGGAAGGCGCTCCACGCGGCGGCCGCGACGCGGTCCGCGGGGATGCCGGCCTGGCCGACGCGGCTGTCGTCGCGGCCCACGGTCTCCACCGTCACGCCGTCGGTCTCCGTGACGGAGACCGCGGCCGTGCCGGCGAACATCGCCGTGCCGTCGTGCAGCCCGCGCAGCCGCTTCATCGGCGTGAAGCGCCAGTTCTCCTCACGGCCGCCGGGGACCTCGAAGGCCTCGACGTCCGTGGACTGGAAACGCTCACCGGCGCTGGCCTCGGGAACGATGCCCGAGCCCCGCTTGGCGCCCTTCAGTTCCGGGGCGAGCCCGGAGACGACCTCGGTCATCCGACCGAACCCTCCATCTGCAGTTCGATGAGCCGGTTCAGCTCCAGCGCGTACTCCATGGGCAGCTCGCGCGCGATGGGCTCGACGAACCCGCGCACGACCATCGCCATGGCCTCGTCCTCGGTCAGGCCCCGGCTCATCAGGTAGAAGAGCTGGTCGCCGCTGACCTTGGAGACCGTGGCCTCGTGGCCCATCGAGACGTCGTCGGTGCGAACGTCCACGTACGGATAGGTGTCGCTGCGACTGATCGTGTCGACCAGCAGCGCGTCGCACTTCACCGTCGAGCGGGAGTTCTTCGCCCGCGCGTTGACCTGCACGAGACCCCGGTAGGAGGTCCGGCCGCCGCCGCGCGCCACCGATTTCGAGATGATCGTCGACGACGTGTTCGGCGCCATGTGCACCATCTTCGCGCCGGCGTCCTGGTGCTGCCCCTCGCCCGCGAAGGCGATCGAGAGGACCTCGCCCTTCGCGTGCTCGCCCATCAGCCAGACCGCCGGGTACTTCATGGTCACCTTGGAGCCGAGGTTGCCGTCGACCCACTCCATGGTCGCGCCCTCCTCGGCCTTGGCGCGCTTGGTGACCAGGTTGTAGACGTTGTTCGACCAGTTCTGGATGGTCGTGTAGCGGCAGCGGCCGCCCTTCTTCACGATGATCTCGACGACCGCGGAGTGCAGCGAGTCCGACTTGTAGATCGGCGCCGTGCAGCCCTCGACGTAGTGCACGTAGGCACCCTCGTCGACGATGATCAGCGTGCGCTCGAACTGGCCCATGTTCTCGGTGTTGATCCGGAAGTAGGCCTGCAGCGGGATGTCCACGTGCACGCCCGGCGGCACGTAGATGAAGGACCCGCCGGACCACACCGCACCGTTGAGCGCGGAGAACTTGTTGTCACCGTGCGGGATGACCGAGCCGTAGTACTCCCGGAACAGCTCCGGCTGCTCGCGCAGCGCGG
>NZ_JAODNI010000132.1 GCF_025465255.1 Pseudonocardia sp. | reverse complement strand
GCCGGGGGCAACCCGGAGGAGGTCCTCGACGCGGTGTTCGACTTCGCCGAGAACCTGATCGCCCAGCAGCGCGTCTTCGCCAAGCAGATGCTCGCCGCCGCCGCCAAGGGGCAACAGCCCGCCGCGCCGGTCACCGACGCCCCCGCCTCCTCGCCGTCGACCGCCGAGCAGCGCGAGCGCGGAGCCGATCAGCCCTAGTCACAGCACACCGCCCGGCGTCGACTGACCCCGTCGGTCCCCCGCTCAGGCACCGCGCTGCAGCTCGCGCACGATCCATTTGTTGTACCGGGCCGGTTCCAGCTCCAGGCCGTAGCGCGGAGCCGGGGAAGCGCTTCGTGTTGCACTCGCGCGGACGCGTCGGCGCGCATCCGCGGCCGTTGGGTTAGCGGACCAGCCCCGGTGCCGACACCCCCGGCGCCGACATGGGTGGACCGAGGCGCTCATCAGTCATAGCGTGGCTCGATGGTGTTTCCGCTGGTGACTGATCGTCTGCGGGTGCGGGCGTGGACGCTGTTGGACACCGTGGATGCGTTGGCGACCTACGGGGTCGCGGATGTGACGGGGTGGCTGACCCCGGCCACGGACCGGATCGGGGACACGGCCGCGATGCAGGCGGTGCTGGGCGCCTGGGCCGAAGCGCAGGTCAATCTTCTCCCGCCGCTGGGGCGGTGGGCGATCGAGCGTCGCGCCGACGGGGTCGTGGTGGGCGGGTTGGCGATCCGGCTGCTGCCGCCTTCCCGACAGGACTTGGAGATCAGCTTTCAGCTTCGTCCGGATGCGTGGGGGCAGGGCTTTGCCACTGAGTCCGCCGCCGCTCTGATCGAGTGGGCATTCACCCACGGCGCCGAAGAGCTGTTCGCGGTGGTTCGGCCCGACAACACGAGCGCGATCGCGGTCGCGCGCCGGTTGGGCATGTCCTGGGTCGGGGAGACCGACAAGTACTACGACCGCACCTTGCAGGTCTACCGCGTCCGTCCGGGTGATCTGACCATCGACCCGATGGTCGAGCTGCCCGACACCGACCCCGAGGACAACGCGAGGACCTGACTGGCAACAGGCCGCGCCGGCGCCCGCGCCTCGGGATCGGGGTCGGGGAGGGCCTTTTCAGAGATCTGTGGACAACTCTATGGACGTCGGCCCGGGCGACGAAACTCCCGCTCCGACGAAGCATCTCCCGGGCAGCTGCGCCTGCCGCACGCCGAGTGAGCTGGAGCGCTGCTGCGACGCGGGCACCCCCTCAGGGCCAGCGGAGGCCCGCCCGTGCAGGAAGCGCATCCATTCTCACCGCCGGGGGCGATGCGTTGCATCGCGCGGGTGAATTCGACGTAGTCGGCGTTGTCCTGACCCTGTTGGAACCGGCGGCGCGCGGCCAGCACCTCGGGACCTCCCGCCGCGCCTGCCGGCCCACCACGCAGCCCAGGAGAAGATCACCTGCCCGGTCTCGGCCAGCCGTTGAGGTGAGGGATGCTGAGCGGGCGGGGTGCGGGGTCTGTTGCCGGGCGCGGGCGCCTCGACGAGATGTCCGGCGACCCCGTTGGGGGCGTAATCTGGGGTGGTCGGGACCATCGTGCACGTGGGCGGTCAAGGCTCGCGTTGTTCTCGACGAAAGTCCACGCCCGAGCGGTCGAATCGTCCCGGGGACCGGAGCACCGACATGAGGTCGGCACCTAGTACGCACAGTCCAGACTCACATGGCATCACG
The DNA here is from genome assembly GCF_025465255.1 of Pseudonocardia sp. Lineage (GTDB taxonomy): Bacteria > Actinomycetota > Actinomycetes > Mycobacteriales > Pseudonocardiaceae > Pseudonocardia. The sequence goes on along the minus strand of NZ_JAODNI010000132.1, from coordinate 3,442 downwards.
GACGGGTCGCCACGGCGGCCGGGCCCTCTGCGCTGGTTGTGGTACGCCGCCGGCGGTGCGCTGCCGTCGGCGTATCGGGAGTGGGTGCGCTACGACGTCACCTGTCGCACCTGGCCGCTGCGTCACCTGCTGCGATTGCTTGCGCAGCTGGTGCCGGTCGCGGTCGTGTTGCTGGTGTTGATCCCGGGCCCGATGTGGGTCCGGGTGATGGCCGTGGCGAGCGGGTCGCTGGTCGGGCTCGCGTACTCCTTCGTGTTCCTCTACGAGGCCACCGAGCATCGGGCCTGCAAGGCCGGCTACCCCCACGGCACCGCAGCACGTGTCCGCGCGGAGAGCCGCGCCGCGCGAAGAAGTCGGTCATGAGCATCGCGCCTGCGACTGCAGACCCCCGCGGTCCCATCCGGCTACCGACATGAGCGGGATCTGCAGGGCATCACTGCGGCTTGCGCCCGATGGGAGGCCTGTCGCCAGCGCCGACGAGGCGAGGCGTCTGCTCCTGTCGTAGGCGTACCGCCTCGGGGGTAACCGGGTCAGATGGGGGTGACGTTGTCGGCTTGGGGGCCCTTCTGGCCTTGGCTGGTATCGAAGGACACCCGCTGGCCTTCCTCGAGGGTTTTGAAGCCGCTGCCCGCGATGGCCGAGTACTGCACGAACACGTCCTTGCTGCCGTCGTCGGGAGCGATGAACCCGAACCCTTTCTCGCCGTTGAACCACTTCACAACGCCCTCAGCCATGTGTCCTCCGTGATGCCGAATCGTGCCGCGGGCAGTCTGCCCACGGTCCCACCCTGGCGGGTGCTCCCGGCAGAGATGACCACCATCCCGCGGACGGACCGTCGGTCGTGAGGTCAGGGCTCCACGGGTGCCCGAGTCGCTCGCAGCGCTCAGCCCGTCCCCGACGAAGACCGACAATAGGGCTGATCAATGACCGGCTAAGCAAGTTCACGGGCTCGATCCGCAAGGTGCCGGGCTTCGGATCCGGCGGGCGGTAGTTCGGCCGGATCGTCCGCGATTGGGAAGGGCGCCCGGACCGTGACTGCTGGTGTGGGGTAGACCATCCCAGGTCAGATGTTGGCCTGGCACAAAGGTGCGAGTCGTCGCAGCAGATGCAACTGGAACGGTCAAGCTGTCACAGAGTGCGCTCGGTGGTCCCGCTTCGACGCAGGCGAGCCGGCTACTACGGTCGGTGTCTGGGGCACTCGTAGGCAGCGCGGCCATGGTCAGCGGCTGAGCCGGACGGTCAGGGCGAGATCGGCGACGGGGAGCTGGGCCCAAGCGGTGTCGGCGGTGACCGCGTCGGCGGCGGTGAGCGGCTCAACCCGGACCCCGAGCGCGCGGAGCCGGCGGGTGGCCCGGTCGGCGTCGACGCCGTGCTGATCCAGGAAGGCAACCTGGGCCTGATCCGGGCGGTGGAGAAGTTTGACTGCACCCGGGGTTGCCAGCTCTCCACCTACGCCACCTGGTGGATCGGCCAAGCTATTACCCGTGCAATGGCAGACCAGGCCCGCACCATCCGTCTCCCAGTGCACATCGTCGAGGCCATCAACAAGCTTCGCCGCCTCCATCGCGAGCTGTACCAACACCTGGGCCGCGAGCCCACCCCGCAGGAGCTCGCCGCCCAGCTGGACATCACCCCGGAGAAGGTGCGGACGTTGCAACGCTGCGCTTGCCAGCCGCTCTCGCTGGACCAGAGCGTCGGGGACGAGGGCGATATGCGGCTCGGGGACGTCGTCGAGGATGCCGAGGCTGTGGCGGCCGTGGACCCGCTCAGCTTCACCCTGCTGCGCGATCAGCTGCAGTCGGTGCTGGCGACGCTGTCCGAGCGCGAAGCCGGCGTGATCCGGCTGCGTTTCGGGCTCACCGACGGCCGGCCGCGCAGCCTGGAGCAGATCGGCCAGATCTGCGGGGTGGCCCGGGAGCGGATCCGGCAGATCGAGAGTCCAGGACGATGAGCAAACTGAGCTATCCGTCGCACATGGAGCTACTCCGTCACTACCTCGACTAGATCGCCTCCAGAGGCTCGACCCGCTTGAGGAACGAACGGACGGCGAGGTAGTCGGCGAGCGGCTGCTTGTGCTCACCGCAGGCCACCCAGACCTTCTCGCGGTCGGGAGTGTGCAACCTGGGGTTGTTCCACACAACCGCCCAGGTCGCGGCGGCCGGGCACCCCTTTGCCGAGCAGATCGCTGGGCTCTCCTGGCCGCTCACCGGGCCAGTCTGGCAGGCGGGCGTGACCTGCAGCCAGGGGAGACCCGCCCGTCGTCGGCCCGTCGACGGCCCCTCGACGGCCCCTCGACGGCCCCTCGGCTGCGCCGACGGCACGTCGTACGTCGCGGAGCGGACGCGCGAGGCGCATGCCCAGGTGATCCGCAGCCCCGGAGGGTGAGCTCCTGGCCGAGCACGATCTGCCGTCAGCGTCGAATGACGTGCTGGTACTGCCGTCCGAGGCGTCGGCCGACGGCTGCGGATGACCGAGCCGGCCGGCCGGGTGCTGCTGTTGCGGCCGTGGCTGACCCGGCTGGTTGAACCCGCCGTCCGTACAGCAAGATCCACTCAGTCCGTGGACTCACACCTGACGGCGGGTGGTGGATCCGGGCCTACGCTGGCGGCATGGCGCGAACATCGAGGGAAGCAGGAGGGGACGCGGCCAGGCCGGCGGTCCGCGACCGCCGCGCCCGACCACTGCGCGACCTGCGGATATCGGTCACCGACCGCTGCAACTTCCGCTGCGGCTACTGTATGCCGCGCGACGTCTTCGGTCCCGACCACGCGTTCCTGCCGCGCAGCGAGCTGCTGTCCTACGAAGAGCTCGGCCGGCTGGTACGGGTCTTCGCCGACCTCGGCATCAGCAAGGTCCGGCTCACCGGCGGTGAGCCGCTGCTGCGCCGCGACCTCGAAGTCCTCGTGTCCCTCGTCGCGTCGACACCGGGCATCACCGACGTCGCGCTGACCACCAACGGCTCGCTGCTCGCCGGCCACGCGCGGAGCCTGCGTCACGCGGGGCTGCACCGCGTGACGGTCAGCCTGGACAGCCTCGACCCGACCGTGTTCGCGGCCATGGGCGACACGAAAGTCCCTCTGTCGAAGGTGCTCGACGGGATCGCCGCGGCCGCCGACGCCGGGTTGGCGCCGATCAAGCTCAACACCGTGCTGCGCCGAGGGATGAACGAGGCCGGTCTGCTCGACCTGGTCGAGTTCGCCCGCGACGGCGGCCATGTCCTGCGGTGCATCGAGTACATGGACGTGGGCAACTCCAATGGCTGGGACCGGTCGGAGGTCGTCACCTCGGCCGAGGTGCTGGACCAGATCGCCGCAATGCACCCGGTCGAACCCGTGGCGGCGGCGCGCCCGGGCGAGGTCGCCCAACGCTGGCGCTTCCTCGACGGACGTGGCGAGTTCGGGCTGATCTCGTCGGTGAGCACGCCGTTCTGCAGCACCTGCAC
>NZ_JAODNI010000101.1 GCF_025465255.1 Pseudonocardia sp. | reverse complement strand
GCGAGTTGGTGTTGTTGAGACGTGCTGGTGTTGCTACTTGCTGGTGTTGCGACTTGCTGGTGTTGCGACTTGCTGGTGTTGCGACTTGCTGGTGTTGCGACTTGCTGGTGTTGCTTCACGGGTAGTTACGTCATCTCCCGTGCTTCTAGATCTTCTTCGCTCCGACGCGCAGGAGACTACACACAGCTCTGGGCGAATGTCTACCTCAGGCGGGTGAGGTTTTGTGGTCGAGAGAGGGGGCTGGTGACTACCAGCTGGTCATGCCGTGCGCAGCGCGCTGCCGCGCCGACACCTCCGCCCCGTACGCAGCCTGCGCCTGCCGTCGCGCGAGCTCCGCGTCGGTGAGGGGCTCGGCGGCCTGGAGGCGGGCGTGGAGGTCGCAGAGGAAGATCCGGGAGCGGTGCGGTCGCGGCGGCGTCACCATCGGGCGGGTGTTCCACGACTCCTCTGCCGGGATCACGCCGGAGTCGTACGGACATGACGAGCCACACGAGCATGCCGGCCGCCACGACCAGCGCCCAGACACGGAACGCAGCTTCCCGGATGCTGGCGGCCGGACTGGGGAATGCCGACGGTTGGGCCTCGATCAGATCCTGCTCACCTGTGGTCCGGGCAACCTGGCATCCCGCCAGGTCGTCCTTGCAAACGGTGGACGACCCGACGGAAACGCCGCCGGTGAAGACCGCTTCTGGATCACCGCCACCAGGGATCAGAAGACCCGACCGCCCATATCCCCAGGACCGCGACACATCGAAATGCGAGGGTTCCCGTAGGGTTCCCCGGATGTCGGGCGGGGTCGGGGATGTGGCGGGCGTGGTACTGGCCGGCGGGCGGTCCTCGCGGATGGGCACGTCGAAGGCCGCCCTCGAGTGGCACGGATCCACCCTGTTGTACCGGACGGCGGCGCTCCTCGCCCGCACCGTCGACGGCCCGGTGGTCGTCGTCGCGTCGCCCGGGCAGGAGCTGCCGGAGCTGCCCGCCGGAGTCGTGGTCGTGGCGGACCCGGTCGAGGGGGTGGGCCCGATGCAGGGCATCGCCACCGGGCTGGCGGCGCTCGCCGAGAAGGCACCTGCGGCGTTCGTCTGTTCCACGGACATGCCGTTCCTGCATCCCGCGTTCGTCCGGCGCGTGCTGCGCGGCCTCGACGGGCCGGGCACCGACGTCGCGCTGCCGTTCGCCCTCGGCTTCCGGCAGCCCCTGGCCGCCGCTTACAGAACCGCGCTGGCCGGGCTGATCGCGTCGTTGATCGCGCAGGGTCGCAGCCGGCCGGGGATGCTCTACGAGCACTGCACCGTGACCCGCCTCGACGACGCCGACCTGCTCGCCGACGCCGATATCGCCCGGCTCGATCCGGACCTGGACTCCGTCGTCAACGTCAACGCCCCCGACGACTACGCGGCGGCGCGGGCCCGGTTGCCCGCGGAGGTCGTGGTGGAATGCTTCGGCGCGCTGGCCGGTGGCGGCCGGCGCGGCCCGCACCGGGTCCGCGTCGCCACGCTCGGGGATGCCGCTGCCGCCGTTGAGCTCGACCTGGACCGGCACGTCGTCGCGGCACTCAACGGCGACCGGATCACGCGCGACCCGTTGTTGCCCCTGGTGGCCGGCGACACGGTCGCCTTCATCTCCGCCGACGCGGGCGGCTGATAGGCGCCTACAGTCGCGGTCATGGCTGCAGGCGGCTACTTCGGGCGGGCGCTGGTGGTCGACGTCCGCGGGGGTACGGTCGTCGGTACTCCGCTGGACCTCGACGAGCGCGTGCTGCGCGCCTATCTCGGCGGCGTCGGGCTGGGCACCTGGTTGATGCACCGGCTCGCGCCGCCCGGCGTCGACCCGCTCGCCCCGGCCGCCCCACTCGCGTTCGTGTTCTCCCCGCTGGTCGGCACGCCGCTGACCACCAGCGCGAAGTTCGCCGTGGTGGCCACCTCGCCCCTGACGGGCCTCCTCACCGACGCACTGGCGTCGAGCCAGTTCGCCATCGCCGGCAAGCTCACCGGCCACGACGCCATCGTGGTGCGCGGCCGCGCCGACGCGCTGTCGGTCGTGCTCGTCGACGCCGGAGGCGTACGGCTGGAACCGTGTCCGGAGCTGGCCGGGATGGCCGCCGCCGACGCCGAGACCGCGCTGTCGGTGCGGTTCGGACGCGGTTGGCGCAGCGCCGCGATCGGCCCGGCCGGGGAACGCGGGGTCCGCTACGCCACGATCAGCCACGACGGCCGCCACGCCGGTCGCGGCGGGCTGGGGGCGGTGCTCGGCGCCAAGAACATCAAGGCCCTGCTGGTGAGGGCAGGCACCAAGGCGGCCGTCGCCGACGCCCCCGCCGTCCTGGCCGCGGCCCGTGACCTGCGGGAACGCAGCTTCGGACCGGCCACGAAGAAGTACCGCGAGCTGGGCACGCTGGCCAACCTGCTCGCGTTCAACGCGGTTTCGACGCTGCCCACCCGCAACTTCACCGCCGCCACGTTCGACGGCGCGCCGAAGCTCGCCGCCGAGGAGCTGCACGAACTGCGCGGGGTAGCCCGCAACAGCTGCGCGTCGTGCTCGATCGGCTGCGAGCACATCTACTCCCGGCGCGGGGGCGGGTCGCAGCGCATGGAGTACGAGAACGTGTTCGCGCTCGGCCCGATGTGCGGTGTGTCGGATCCCGACGACGTGTTCGCGGCCAGCGCTCGCTGCGACGAGCTGGGCATCGACACGATCTCCGCGGGCGGCACGATCGCGTGGGCGATGGAGTGCGCCGAGCGCGGCCTGATCGACGCGCCGTGGCTGCGCTTCGGCGACGGCACCGCCCTGCTGCGTGCCCTGGAGCTGATCGGCACCCGCGAGCCGGGGCTCGGCGAGCTGCTGGCGCAGGGCTCCCGGCACGCGGCCGGGGTGGTGGGTGCGGGGTCGATCGACTTCGCGCCGCAGGTCAAGGGTCTGGAGCTGCCGGGCTACGAGCCGCGCACGCTACAGGCGATGGCGCTGGGGCTCGCGGTGAACTCTCGCGGAGCGGACCACAACCGCTCGGGGGCCTACGAGGCCGACCTCTCCGGCGAGGTCGACCGCCTCGACGGCGGCGACCCGCACGTCGTCGCCGCGATCGGCACCGAGGATCGGGCCGCGGTGATGGACTCCATGATTCTTTGCAAGTTCCTGCGCGGGGTGTTCACCGATCCCTTCACCGAGTGGGCGGCCCTGCTGGCCCCCGTCACCGGCTGGACGCTCGACGCCGACGAGCTGCGGGCCACCGCGCGGCGGATCGTCACCGCCAAGCGGGCCTTCAATCTGCGCGCGGGTGCGACGGCCGCCGACGACACATTGCCCGCGCGGATGCTCGAGACCCCGCTGGTGCTCGCGTCGGGTCGGTCGGCCGCCCTCAGCGCCGCGACCCTGGGGTCGATGGTGGCGGGCTACTACGCCGCCCGGGGCTGGGACGCCGACGGCAGGCCGTCCGCCGGCGACCTCGGCGGGCTGCTGCTGGACTAGGCTCGGCGTGTCCGCGCTCACAGTCGATCCGGGGGGGACACATGACCACGCTTCAGGAGCCGTCCGCACCCACGGCCGCCCCGACCGTCACCGCGACGATCGACGGCCGCGAGGTCACCGTCCCCGACGGCACCACGATCTTCGACGCGGCCCGGCAGGCCGGGATCGACATCCCCGTGCTGTGTCACGACGAGCGCTACGACCCCGTCGGCGTGTGCCGGATGTGCGTCGTGGACACGGGTGGCCGGGTGTTCGCCGCGGCCTGCGTCCGGCCGTGCGAAGACGGCATGACGGTCACGACGACGAGCGCCGAACTGGAGCGCAACCGCGCCACCCTGACCGAACTGCTGGTGTCGGATCAGCCGGTTCGCGCCGAGGATCCCAAGCAGACCACCACCGGCGACAACCTCCTGCTCGCTCTCGCCGACGGCTTCGGCGTGGCCCGCGAGTCCACGGAGCTGCCGTGCGGTTCCGGTCGCGGCACCGACTCGTCGAACCCGGTGATCGACGTCGACCACGACGCCTGCATCCTCTGCGACCGCTGCGTCCGGGCCTGTGACGACATCCAGGGCAACGACGTCATCGGCCGCTCGGGCAAGGGCTACTCCACGCGCATCGCGTTCGACCTGAACGACCCGATGGGCAGCTCCTCGTGCGTCACGTGCGGCGAGTGCGTGCAGGCCTGCCCGACCGGGGCGCTGACCAACAAGCCCATCCGTGGCATCCCGATCCGCCCACGCGAGGAGCTGGACGCCGTCGACTCCGTGTGCCCCTACTGCGGGGTCGGCTGCGCCCTGACCTACTACGTCGACCGCGAGCACGGCGCCATCGCCTTCGCCGAGGGCCGTGACCAGCCCGGATCGCAGAGCCGGCTGTGTGTGAAGGGCCGCTACGGCTGGGACTACTCCGCGTCGCCGCAGCGCCTGACGGTGCCGCTGATCCGCGTCGACGCCGCGTACCCGAAGGGCCCGCTCTCGGCCGACGTCCGCGGCGACGGCGCCGGGGGCACCCACAACGACCGCGGCCGGGCCGGCGACGGGGGCAACCGCAGCGGCGGGGGCCGCAAGGACGGGCGGCCGGGCAAGGACCGGGGCCGCAAGCCCGGCGGCCTCGTCGACTACGACGAGGTGCTGCCCCACTTCCGCGAGGCCACCTGGGACGAGGCGCTCGACCTCATCGCCCGCCGCCTGATGGAGGTGCACGCGACGGGCGGGCCGGGCGCGATCGCCGGGTTCGGTTCGGCGAAGTGCTCCAACGAGGAGGCCTACCTCTTCCAGAAGCTGATCCGCACGGGCTTCGGCACCAACAACGTCGACCACTGCACCCGGCTGTGCCACGCCTCGAGCGTCGCGGCGCTGTTCGAGGGCGTCGGCTCGGGCGCCGTGTCCACCACCTACGGCGATGTCGTCAACGCCGACGTCGTGATCATCACCGGCTCCAATCCCACCGCCAACCACCCCGTGGCGAGCTCTTTCTTCAAGCAGGCCCGCCGGCGCGGCACGAAGATCGTCTACGTGGACCCGCGCGCGTCCACCGTCGCCGAGCACGCCGACGTCTTCGTGCAGCTCAAGCCGGGTACGGACGTGGCGTTCTACAACGCGGTGATGCACGAGGTGATCCGGCTCGGGCACGTCGACCGGGAGTTCGTCGCCGCCCGCACGTCCAACTACGACGAGCTCGCCCGGACCGTCGCCGACTACCCGCCCGAGCGCGCGGCGCAGATCACCGGCGTGGACGCCGACACGATCCGTCTCGTCGCGAGGTTGTGGGGCGAGGCGGGGGCCGCGGTCGTCTACTGGGGGATGGGGATCTCCCAGCACACCACCGGCACCGACAACGCCCGCTGCCTCATCGCGCTGTGCTCGATCACCGGCCAGGTCGGACGTCCGGGCACGGGGCTGCACCCGCTGCGCGGGCAGAACAACGTGCAGGGCGCGTCCGATGCGGGCCTGGTGCCGATGTTCTACCCCGACTACCAGGGCGTCGACCGCGAGGCCGCGCAGGCCCGCTTCGAGGAGGCCTGGGGCACGGCGCTCAACCCGAACCGCGGCCTGACCGTCACGGAGATCATCAAGTCGGCGCTGCAGCCCGACGGCGTGCGCGGCATGTACATGCTCGGCGAGAACCCGTTCCTGTCCGATCCGAACATCAACAAGGTGCGCAAGGCGCTGTCGGCGCTGGACTTCCTGGTGGTGCAGGACATCTTCCTCACCGAGACCGCCGAGTTCGCCGACGTGATCCTCCCGGCCACCTCCTACCTGGAGAAGGACGGCACGTACACCAACACCGACCGCCGGGTGCAGCTCGGCCGCAAGGTGATGGACGCCCCCGGGCAGGCCCGACCCGACTGGGAGATCGTGCAGGACATCGCCCGGCGCATCGGGCTGGACTGGAACTACGGCGCTCCCAGCGAGGTGTTCGACGAGATGGTGGCGCTGATGCCGTCGTACACCAACCTGGCCTACGACAATCTGGGGCTCTCGGGGAAGCTGTACCCGAACGCCGATCCCGAGCACTCCGACGGCACGGTCGTCATGTTCGACGAGCACTTCAACACCGACGACGGCCTCGCGCACCTCGTCCCCGCGCAGTGGTTGCCGGCCAAGGAGCTGCCCGACGCGGAGTACCCGCTGGTGCTCAACACCGGCCGGCTGCTGGAGCATTGGCACACCGGCTCGATGACCCGTCGGTCGTTCGCGCTCGACGCCATTTCGCCGGTGGCCGAGGTCTACATGCATCCCAAGGACGCGGCCGACCGTGGCCTCGCCCACGGGCAGATGGTGCAGGCCCGGTCGCGGCGCGGGGCCATCGAGCTGCTCTTGCGGGTCAGCCACCGCGAGCAGCTGGGCAACGTCTTCATCCCGTTCCACTTTCGGGAGGCCGCGGCCAACCTCCTGACCATCGACGAGATCGACCCGGTCGGGAAGATCCCCGAGTTCAAGTTCTGCGCGGTACAGGTGGGGGCGCTGTGACGCCCGCCGACGTGCTCGTTCCCGCGGAGGCGGCATCATGACAGCAGTTCAGCCCAGGGTTCCCGGTGTCGAGGCCCGGGCCGGGAAGTTCCCCGGGCCGTCGCTGATCCCGGCGCTCAACGCGATCCAGGCCCGCCTCGGCTGGCTCCCCCGCGAGGAGTTGGAGGAGCTGGCCCGCGACACCAGGCGGCCGCGCTACGAGATCGAGGGCCTGATCTCGTTCTACCCGCACTTCCGCACCACCCCGCCGGTCAAGGTGGCCCTGCACGCGTGCCACGACCTGCCGTGCTTCCTGCGGGACGGCGAGGCCCGGATCGCGGAGCTGCGCGAGCGCTACGGCGAGGCTGGGACCGACAACCGGGGCGACGTCGAGCTCGTCGAGGTCTCGTGCCTGGGCCGCTGCGACATCGCGCCCGCGGTGGCCGTCAACGAGCGGCCGGCGCCCCTGTCGTCCGTCGACGAGCTGGTGGCCGACGCCCGCGGCGACGGCGTCGGTGACGCGGTCGCCGTGCTGCGCGACGAGCCGTGGCCCAACGACCCCTACCCCGCCGGCTCCGATGTCGGTTCCCGGTACGCGACGCTGCGGGCCCTCCTCGACGGCTCGCTCGACGCCGACGACATCGTCGCGACGCTCAAGGACTCCGGCCTGCGCGGCATGGGCGGCGCCGGCTTCCCCACGGGGCAGAAGTGGGAGCTGGTGCGCGGGGCGCAGCCCGGCAGCACCAAGTACGTCGTCTGCAACGCCGACGAGTCCGAGCCCGGCACGTTCAAGGACCGGCAGATCCTCGCCACCCAGCCGCACCTGGTGCTGGAAGGTCTGTTGCTGGGCATGGTCGTGGTGGGGGCGGAGGCGGGCTGGGTCTTCATCCGGCACGAGTACGGCCCCGAGGAGCACCTGCTGCGGGCCGAGATCGACGCCCTGCGCGCGGCCGGCCTCGTCGGGCCCGGGCGGCAGGTCGACGTATTCGTCTCCCCCGGCGGCTACATCCTCGGCGAGGAGACCGCGCTGCTGGAGTGCATGGAGGGCCACCGCGGCGAGCCCCGCAACAAGCCCCCGTTCCCGGGCAACTATGGGCTTCACGGCCGCCCGACCCTGATGAACTCCGTCGAGACGTTCGCCGACGTGCCCGTGATCGTGCAGCGCGGGGCGCAGTGGTGGGCCGACCAGGGACTCGGCGAGTCGGTGGGCTGGAAGTTCTTCGCCGTGTCCGGTCACGTCGAGAAGCCGGACGTCTACTGCGTGCCGATGGGCACCACCGTCGGGTCGCTGATCGAGCTGGCCGGCGGGGTGAGCGAGGGCCGGCAGGTCGGGGCGGTGCAGCCGGGCGGGGCGTCGTCGAACTTCATCGGGCTCGACCAGCTGGACCTGGCCCTCGACTTCGGCTCCGCGGCGAAGGCGGGCACGATGCTGGGCTCCGGCGCGGTCGTGGTGCTCGCGGAGGGCACCGACCTGCTCGCGGCGTCGACCAACGTGCTGCGGTTCTTCCGCAACGAGTCCTGCGGGAAGTGCGTGCCCTGCCGGGTCGGCTCGACCAAGGCCCACGAACTGCTGGTCGGTCGCTCCACCCTCGACGACGACGAGCGCGCGCAGGTCCTGCGGCTGGAGGAGGCCATGCGCAAGACGTCCATCTGCGGCCTCGGGCAGGTGGCCCTGGGCCCGGTGGTGAGCGTGCTCGGCCTGGACAAGGGCGGAGCGGCGGCGCGCGACCAACCGAGGCCGGGTGGTGCTACGGGCCAGCCCGACCGGTGAGTGAGCTTGCGAGCGAACCAGTGTCACAGCGCCCTTGCGCGAAGCGCCGACCGAGCGGCAGCGAGGGAGAGCGATGAGTGGGCGGGAGTTCTTCACCACCCGCACCGTGTCCGAGGTGCTCGCCGGCTTCCGGCCCGCCCGGCGTACGGCCGTCGAGGCCGTACCGTTGGACGCTGCGCTGCACCGCGTGCCGGTGCGGGCGGTATCGGCTGCGGCCGCGCTGCCCGGGTTCGCCCGGTCCACGGTGGACGGCTTCGCGGTACGGGCCGCCGACACCTACGGCGCGTCGGAGGGTCTGCCGTCCTACCTCGACCTCGCCGGAGCGGTACGGATGGGGCGGGCCCCCGACATCGCCGTACCCCCGGGGGGCTGCGTCGCGATGCCCACCGGCGGGGTGCTGCCCCCGGGCGCCGACGCCGTCGTCATGGTCGAGTACACCGCCGAGACCATGCCCGGCACTATCGAGGTGACCCGGCCGGTGGCGCCCGGGGCGGGGCTCGTCCGGGCCGACGAGGACGTCGCCGCCGGCGCGGACCTGGTCCCCGGCGGCCGCCCGCTCCGCGCGCCCGACCTGGGGCTGCTCGCCGCCGCCGGCGTCGTCGAGGTGGCGGTACATGCACGTCCCCGCGTGACGATCCTGTCCACCGGGGACGAGGTGGTGGCGCCGTCGACGCCCGCGCTGCAGCCCGGGCAGGTGCGCGACGCCACGGCGTCCGCACTGGCGGGGCTGGTGCGCGACGCGGGCGGCGACCCGATGATCGCCGGCATCGTCCCCGACGACGCGGGCGCGCTCGGCGCTGCGCTGAAGGACGTCCTGCACGACGCCGATCTCGTCGTCGTCTCGGCGGGCTCGTCGGTCGGCGCCCGCGACGAGACCGCGGGTGCGGTGGCCGCGCTCGGCGAGATCTGGTGCCACGGCATCGCACTCAAGCCGGGCAAGCCGACGTTGCTCGCCGACTGCGACGGCGTCCCGGTGCTAGGGCTGCCGGGTAACCCGCTCTCGGCCCTGGTCGTGTTCCGGCTGGTCGGGGTGCCACTCGTATGGCGACTCGCCGGCTGCGAGCGCCCGCCGCCGGAGCCGTCGACCCGCGCCCGGCTCTCCCGCGATCTCCCGTCCGCCGCCGGTCGGGTCGACGTCGTGCAGGTCACCGTGGCCGACGGAGTGGCGACACCGATCTTCGGACCGTCCGCGCTGCTCTCGGTGCTCACCCGCGCCGACGGCTGCTTCGTCGTGCCCGAGCCCGCTACCGGCCTCGACGCCGGCACCGAGGTCGATGTGATGCTGTACCGATGACCAGCCCGTTCGTCTCCGATGTCCCCACCGAGCAGGCCACGGCGGCGTGGCGGGCCGCATGCAGGGCGGCGGGGTGCGCGGAGCGGGTGGACGCGGTGCGGCTGGCGGTCGGCGAGGCGGTCGGGCGGGTCACGGCCGAGCCGGTGTGGGCGCTGCGGTCGTCGCCGGCGTTCGACTCCGCCGGGATGGACGGCATCGCGGTCCGCGCGGCCGACACCATCGGCGCCGCCGAGACCACACCTGTGTTGCTGACGGAGTTCGAGGTGGTCGACACCGGCGACCCGCTGCCCGATGGTTACGACGCCGTCGTGATGCGCGAGCACGTGCACCACACCGGCGATGGCAAGGCCGAGCTGCGGGCCGCGGTGCCGCCCTACCAGCACGTCCGCTCGATCGGCGAGGACATCAGCGCCACCGAGCTGCTGCTGCCCGAGGGGCACCGGCTGCGGCCGGTCGACGTGGCGGCGTGCGCGGCGGCCGGGGCCGTCGAGCTGGTGGTACGACGGAAGCCGCACGTCGTGGTGATCCCGACGGGGGACGAGATCCGGCCGATCGGCACCGAGCCGGGCCCGGGCGAGATCCTCGACACCAACTCGTTGATGCTCGCTGCACAGGCCCGCGAGATCGGGTGCACCGCGCAGGTGGGGGCCATCGTCTCCGACGACCCGGAGCTGATCACGGCCGCGCTGCGGGACGCTGCAGCCGGAGCCGACCTGGTGATCCTCATCGCCGGGTCGAGCGCCGGGCGCGACGACCACACGGCCCGCGTCGTCGCCGGGGCCGGGACGCTCGCCGTGCACGGGGTGGCGGTGAAGCCCGGCCATCCCGTCGTGCTCGGGACGGTCGGTGACACGCCCGTCCTCGGTGCGCCCGGCTATCCCGTCTCCGCGGCGCTGACGTTCGACATCTTCGCCGCACCGTTGCTCGCAGCCCTCGAGGGCACCGCACCGCGGGAACGCCCGTCCACCACCGCGCGGCTCGCCCGCAAGCTCGCCTCGGCGATCGGCACCGACGACTGGGTACGGGTGCGGCTGGGCCGAGTGCGGAACGAGATCGTCGCGACCCCGCTCCCTCGCGGCGCGGGGGTGCTCACGTCGCTCGTGCGCGCCGACGGCCTGCTCGTCGTGTCGGCCGGGCTGGAGGGCCACCACGCCGGTGAACAGGTCCGGGTCGAGCTTCTTCGCGGGCTGGGCGAGATCGGCCGCACCATCGTCGCGATCGGATCGCACGACCTCGTGCTGGACGTGTCCGCCTCCGCGCTACGCGCTGCTGACCCGCTGATCACCCTGGCCTCGTCCAACGTCGGCTCGCTCGGCGGCCTGGTCGCGCTGCGCGACGGCCTGTGCCACCTCGCCGGGTCGCACCTGCTGGACCCGGACTCCGGCGAGTACACGCTGCCGTACGTGGATCGGCTGCTCGGCTCGTCGGGGATCGCAGTGGTCCGCCTGGTGCACCGCGACCAGGGTCTGATCGTCGCGCCCGGCAACCCGTTGGGCCTCTCCGGCATCGAGGACCTACCCCGCGCGCGCTATGTCAACCGGCAGCGGGGCGCGGGCACGCGGGCGCTGCTCGACCACGAGCTCGGCAACCGCGGCATCGACCCGGCGCAGGTCTCGGGCTACTCCCGGGAGGAGCACACCCACCTTGCCGTCGCCGCCGCGGTGAGCGCCGGGCGTGCCGATGCCGGGATGGGCATCCTCGCGGCGGCCCGCGCGTTCGGGTTGGACTTCGTCCCCGTCGCCCGTGAGCCCTACGACCTGGTCCTGCGCACGGACACATTCGTCGACGAGCTGCTCGCCCCCTTGTGGGCGCTGCTCGAACGACCCGAGTTCCGGGCCGGCGTGGAGGCATTAGGCGGGTACTCGTGCGCCGAGACCGGGCGGCGCATCAGGTGAACACCCGCTCAGGGAGTACGTCCACCTCGCAGAGGAACCCTTATCTGAGCGGACGACCAACCACCTGATCCAGCCAGTGCAACGATGACCATTTCTGCAGTTCAAGGAACTGACAGAGCCCGAGGTCGGGATCGAACCGACGACCTACCGCTTGACCGCTTCGGATGACTTCATTTCGTGCCACATCCGGTGCCACACCCGCCTGGCCTGCCGCCGCGAACCGCGTCGGTTGACCGTCGCCATGTCAACGCGCCGACAGTCACCCCGGCTGGGCTGGCTGGCACGTGTCGCCCCGGCGGAGCCCCCTACTGTTCGGGGCTGGCCGCGCGACCATCAGGTGCATGTCCCATGGCAATCGGCCCGACCGGCCCGCCCTGTACGCGGCCCTCGGCGACTCGATCTCGATCGACGAGTACGCCGGCGGGCCCGGGCTGGGCGGGGCGAGCCTGTTCGCCCGCAACCGCGACGACACCTTTCCGCACTGGCGCGGCCGCGACCTCGCCACCATGCACGCCGGTCTGCGCTACCACCTGCTCGCCGTGGACGGCGGCACCACCGAGACCGTCCTGGACCACCAGCTCCCCCAGCTGCAACGGTCGGGCGCCGCGCCCGCCGTCGTGACCCTCACCGTCGGTGGCAACGACCTGCTCGGCGCCTACGGCGACACCCCCCGCGCACGACGGGTCATCGAGGTCGTGCGCCGGCGCCTCGGCCAGACCCTCCGCCGGCTCCGGCCCCTGATGCAGGCACCCGGCGACCCGATCATCGTCGGGACGGTCTACGACCCCAGCGACGGCACCGGTGACGCCGCGCGAATCGGCCTGCCACCGTGGCCCGACGTCGTGAACCTCCTTGCGCAGCTCAACGCCGAGCTGACGCCGGTAGCCGTCGAGCACGGCGCCCGAGTCGCCGACATCCACCGGCATTTCCTCGGCCACGGGCTCCTGCGCGGCAACCCCGCCCAGACCCACCCCCGACCGGACGACCGCGACCTCTGGTACTGCAACGTGATCGAGCCCAACGCCTGGGGCGCCGACGGCG
>NZ_JAODNI010000084.1 GCF_025465255.1 Pseudonocardia sp. | reverse complement strand
GGACGTCCCCGCGCCCGCCCTACGGAGGCCCGCCGCGCTACCCGTTCGTCCCGCGCTGGGGCTTCCCGCCCGGGCCCTGGCGGACGAGCACGCCGCCCGCGCCGCCGAGCGCGCTGCTCCGCGCCCGGGTCGCGCTGAGCCGGCTGGTGCCGCTGCTGTGGATCACCGCGGCCGTCGCGCTGGTCGCCGCCGGGGCCGAGACCTGGCGGTACGTCCTGCTGCTCGCGAGCCGCACGGACGCCCTGTCCACCACGGCCGTCCGCTGGTCGGACGGCCTGGTCCGCACCGCGGGGTGGGCCTCGGTCACCGCGTCCGTGCTCTCCGGGCTGGTCCTCGTCACATGGTCGCTGCGCGCCCTGCAGGCCGCGGGCGACCGCACGGCCACCCGGCCCTCCCGCAGTCCGTTGATGGTCGTCCTGGGCTGGCTGGTGCCGGGGCCGAACCTGAGCGTGCCGGGCTCGTTGCTCGCGGAGATCGAGCACGCCGGGCTGGACCGCTCCCCGAACGAGCGGCCGCGACCGTCCCGGACGGTCCTCCTCTGGTGGGCGGTGTGGGCGCCGGGCGTGGTGCTCGGCGTCCTCACGCTGCTGTGGTCGTTGCGCACGGGCGCCCAGGCCCGCGCCGACGGCGTGGTGCTGCACGCGCTGGTGGACCTCACGGCGGTCGCGACGGCGGTGCTCACACTGAAGGTCACCCGCCGGCTGACGGCGCTGCTCGCCCCTCCCGCGGGGGATCGACGGGAGATCCTGGTCGCGGTCAGACCGCCGGCGGAGCCCGTACCTGCATGACGCTCGTGGTCCTTTCGTCCGCGTGCCGACACGGAGGGGCCGCGAGTGTCGGCTTCAGGCCGTCACCGGAAGGCGCACCAGTCCCCGCATGACGAAGTCCGGCCGCCGCGGAGGATCGCCCGCGAGCGTCAGGGCCGGCAGCCGTGCGCGCAGCGCCTCCAGCGCCGCCGCCACCTCGAGCCGGGCCAGCGGGGCGCCCAGGCAGTAGTGCACGCCCGCGCCGAAGCCGAGGTGGGGGTTCGGGTTCCGGTCGAGGTCCAGGCGCCCGGGCTCGGCGAACACCGCCGGATCGTGCGCGGCGGCCCCCAGCAGGGCGGCGATCTTCGTCCCGGCGGGCACCGGGAACCCGGCCACCTCGACGTCGACGACCGCGGTCCGCTCGAACAGCTGCAGCGGCGCGTCGAACCGGATGAGCTCCTCGACGGCCGTCGGGGCCGGCGCGGGATCCAGCCGGGCCCACTCGTCGGGGCGGCGGAGCAGGGCGAGGACCCCGTTGCCGATCACGTTCACCGTGGCCTCGTGCCCGGCCATCAGCAGAAGGGCCGCGGTGCCGACGAGCTCGTCGGAGGAGAGGCGCGCCCCGTCCGCCGCGGCCTCGGCCAGCAGGCCGCTGACCAGGTCGTCCGACGGCGTCCGGCGGCGGAAGGCGGCGAGCTCGCGCAGTGCCCCGACGAACTCCGCGGACGCCTTCTCGGCCGCCGCCCGCCGGTCCTGGCCCGGATCGGGCTCGTACATCGTGACGATGGTGTTGGACCAGTGCCGCAGCAGCGCGCGCTCCGGCCCTTCGACGCCCAGCAGTTCGGCGATCACCTGCACCGGCAGCGTCGCGGCGACGTGCTCGAGGAGGTCCGCCTCGCCGTCGTCGGCGACGCGGGCGGCCAGGTCGTCGACGAGCCGGGCGGCCAGCCCGCGCACCCAGGGCTCCAGCCGGGCGGTGTGCCCGCGCCCGAACGCCGACGCGACGAGCCCACGCAGCCGGGAGTGCCCGGGCCCCTCCCGTTCGAGGAGGGAGTTGCGGTGCAGCAGGTTGAAGGCGGTGAAGGAGTCCGCGGGCTCGGCGTCCGCCCAGATCCGGCCGAGGCCGCGGCGGCGCAGCACGGCGGAGCAGGCCGCGTGCGACACGGCGACCGGCATCCCGAGCCCCGGATGCGGATGGACCTCGGCCTCGGCCCGCAGTCGCGCGAACGTCGGATACGGATCGGCCAGGAACGCGGGGTCAGAAGGGTCGAACGGCATCACTCCGCTACCTTTGCACCCCTGATGGCCAAGAAGAATCGCCACCGCGCCGCCGCTGCTGCGGCCGACGGTGAGAACCCCCGCCGCCCCTGTCCGTGTGGTTCCGGCAAGCGCTACAAGGCGTGCCACGGAGCCGGCGACGACGTGATCGTCACCCGCCCGTTCGAGGGGCTGGCCGCGGAGCCGGACCTGGTCGCGATGCGGGAGTTCCTGCCGTCCGCCGTCGCGCCGCTCCCGTTGCGCACGAAGGGCGAGCGCCCGGTGCGGATCGCGTCCGTGCTGCCCGGCGCCTCCGCGGCGCTGGTCCGGCCGGACGGCGAGATCCTGCTCGGGATGCAGGTGCAGACCCGTTCCGGGGACCTCTCGGCGGACGTCGCCAGAGCGTTGCGCTGGGCGGAGCAGGCGGAACCGGGCGAGGCACTGTCCGTCGTCGGTCCCGGGGTCGGCGGCAGCGAGGTGGTGCGGCTGCAGGACCTGCTGATCGCGGACGCGCCGCTGGAACCGGAGCTGTTCCCGGACTTCGCCTGGTGGATCGCCGAGGGCGTCGACGAGACGTCCCCCGAGGTCGCCGCGACCCTCGAGCGCGCCAACTCGGTGATCATGCCGACCGAGGCCGTCGCCGGGCCGGGCGTCCGCGCCGCCTACTGGGTGGACACGGGTGCGAAGGCACACCTGCGCTGGGTGCGCCCCGAGCCGGAGGACTCGCTGATGGCGGCCCTGGCCCGGTTGCACGCGGCCGGCGCGCTGGAGCTCTCGGAGGGCAGCCGCTACGCCGGCGCGTTCCGGGCCCACGGCCTGCTCGTCCCGGTGTGGGACCTGGACCGGGAGCTGCACGCGAAGGAATGGGCGAAGCCCGCCGCGGCCTTCGCGAAGCGCCTGGCGCAGGCCCTCGCCGACGAGACCCCGCTGACGACGCAGGAGCGCGGCGCCCGGGACGCGATCGCCGGCAAGCAGGTCACCCTGCGCTGACCCGGCCCGAACGCACGAACGGCACTCTCACGCGGTAGGTGTGCGCGAGAGTGCCGTTCGTGCAGGTCAACGGCGCGTCAGACGCGGCCCCCGGCGACCGGCGGCGCCGTGGTGTCCGTCCCGGTGGCCTTCTGCAGCTCGCGGTTCACGAAGTCCTCGATGTGGAACAGGTTGTCCCCGGCGCGCTGGACGACGGTGAGCAGCGTCGACATGGACGCGACCTCCTCGACCTGCTCCTTCAGGAACCACTGCATGAACTGCTCGCCGAGGTAGTCGCCCTCGTCCCGGGCGGTCCGCGCGAGCGTGGTGACCTGCTCGGTGACCTGCTTCTCCTGGGCCAATGCGAGCCGCACGACGTCCTCGACGCTCGCGAAGTCGTTGCAAACCTCGTCGACCCCGGGGATGGCGACGCGGACGTCGGAGTCGAGCAGGTACTGGACCATGCTCATCGCGTGGTTCCGCTCCTCCAACGCCTGCGCGTAGAAGTGCGCGGCGAGCTGGGGAAGATCCTCGTCGTCGAGCCACACCGCGACGGCGGTGTACTGCTGGCTCGCCGTGAACTCGTTGCGGATCTGGTCTCTGAGCAGGGCAAGGAACTTCGAGTCGGACACCCGGCGATGGTAGCCCCGGAACTTTTCTGGAATGGTTCCAGAACAGCGTAGTGTGACGAGCGGCACTTCCCCAATCGAACGTCCGATCCATAACCTCCGGGCATGGGACTTCTCGATGGCAAGGTCGTCATCGTGACCGGTGCCGGGCGCGGCATCGGGCGCGGTGAGGCGCTCGAGTGCGCGGCACAGGGTGCGGCGGTGGTGGTGGCGGAGTTCGACCCGGACGCGGGGGACGCGGTCGCCAAGGAGATCGTCGGCGCGGGCGGCCGGGCCGTCGCCGTCGGCGGGGACGTGGCGGACGCCGGCGTCGCGAACTCGCTGGTCGACGCGGCGGTCGAGGAGTTCGGCGGCCTCGACGCGCTGGTCAACAACGCGGGCATCCTGCGGGACCGCACGATCGCCAAGATGACCGACGACGACTGGGACGCCGTCGTCCGCGTCCACCTGCGGGGACATTTCCTCCCCACGCGTGCCGCGGTGCAGTACTGGCGGGAGAACAAGCGGCCGGGCCACGTGGTGAGCACTGCGTCCACGTCCGGCCTGCTCGGCAACTTCGGCCAAACGAACTACGGCGCGGCCAAGGCGGGCATCGCGGCGTTCTCCACGATCGTGGCGATGGAGGGTGCCCGGGCCGGCATCACGTCGAACGCGATCGCCCCGACCGCACTCACCCGGATGACGCTGGACCTGATGCCGGAGGAGTGGAAGCGGCAGCGCGACGCCGAGCTGGAGCGGGGCGGGTTCGACTTCTTCGCGCCCGAGAACGTCGCGCCGCTCGTCGCCTACCTCTGTTCGGACGAGTCGAGCCACATCAGCGGCAAGGTCTTCGGCGTGCAGGGGGACAGCGTCGAGATCTTCCAGCCGTTCACCTCGGTCGCCGAGGTGACCAACGGCGGCCGGCGCTGGGACCCGTCCGAGCTGGCCGGCCAGATCGACGGCCTGTTCACCGCCTCCGGCATCCAGCCCGGCCCGGAGAACATGATGGACCGTATGCGTTACAAGATCCTCTGACCCCGGGACCCCGCGTTGTGGCTCCACAGCGCGCGGGGTCGCCGTTACGAGATCCAGCCGGTGGGCAGCAGGGCGTAACCGACGAAGGCCACGATGTCGATCAGCGCGTGCGCGCCGACGAGGGGCCAGAGCCGGTTCGTCCGCTGCCACACCCGGCCGAACACCAGCCCCATGACGACGTTGCCGACGAACCCGCCGACCCCCTGGTAGAGGTGGTAGGCCCCGCGCAGCAGCGCGGACACCAGCACCGAGCGGTTCTCGGACCAGCCGAGCTGGCGGAACCGGGTGAGCAGGTACCCGATCATCACCAGCTCCTCCGCCCAGGCGTTCGCCGCGGCGGAGAGCAGGAGGACCGGGGTGCGCCACCAGACGTCGTCGAGGGTGCTGGGGGCCACGTCGAGGCTCACGCCGAGGGCCCGCGCCACGAGGTAGAGACCGAGCCCGGGGATGCCGATCAGCGCGGCGAGGCCGACGGCACCGGCGGCGTCCCGGCCGGGGCGCCGGGCGTCCAGCCCCACGCGGGCCAGCGCGATCCCGCCGCGCAGCAGGAGGTAGGCGCCCAGCGCGCCCCAGCCGACCAGCTGCAGGGCCCGCACCAGCTGGAGCGCGAGGTCCACGAGGCCCACCTGCGCGGCCGGCGCGTTGAGCGCGACGGTCTGCTCGGACAGCGGGGTGGACGACAGGAGCGAGTCCAGCAGCGACAGCGCGCTGCGGAGCGCCGAGAGCCCGAGGGTGACGGTCAGGACGACGAGGATCTCGAGGACCAGCAGCCGGCGGCCGGCGCGGTCCCGCACGACGGCCACCGCGTCGGACGGCGCGGGCGCCAGCCATTCCCGAAGGGCCACGGTGCGACGCTACCCGGGGTCCTTCTTCTACAACGCGTAGGATGGCGCTCGTGCGACAGCTGGTGTTCTCCCCCCGCTGGATCCTCTGGCACCTGCTCACCCTCGGTGCGATGGCGGCCTGCGTCTGGCTGTCCAAGTGGCAGTGGGACCGGGCGGGGTCGAACCTCGGCACCGCCGCCAACGTCGGCTACGGCCTTCAGTGGCCGTTCTTCGCCCTCTTCTTCGGCTACATGTGGTGGCGTTTCCTGCGCCTCGAGGTGCGCCGGCTCGAGGGCGAGGAGCCCGAGGAGCACGAGACGCCGGCGGTCCCGACGGCCGAGCCGCTCGCGCCGCCGCCCGCCCCGAAGGAGGTCGGCCCGGAGCGGATCGCCCCGGAGAAGACCCCCGGGCCGCGCGCGGACGCCGCCGCGACCACCGAGGACGACCGGGAACCCGCTCCTTGGGACCGTGGACCGTCGCCCTTCACCCCGACCCCCGTGCCGGCAGCGACCCCCGTCACCGACGACGAGGACCCCCGGCTGGCCGCCTACAACCGGATGCTGGCGCAGCTCGCCGCCCGGGACCAGGAGAGCTGATGTCGATCTCCCTCGCCTTGAAGGCCTACCGGATCGCCGCGTGGGTCACCGGTGTCGGGCTGCTGGTACTCGTCTTCTACGCGATGCCGATGAAGTACTTCTTCGACACCCCGGGCCCGGTCGCCGTCGTCGGGATGTTCCACGGCTTCCTGTACATGATCTACATCGTGTGCGCGCTGCTGCTCGCCGAGCGCGCCCGGTTCACCCCGGTGTTCGCGCTGCTCGTGCTGGTCGCGGGCACCATCCCGATCTGCTCGTTCATCGCCGAGCGCAAGGTCACCCACCGCGTCCAGGACAGGCTCGCGGCCCAGAACCCCGCGGGCTGACCGCAGGCGGTCAGCCCGGCTCGTCCACCACGTTCCCGACCTCGCGCGGTGACGCCGAGCGGAACGGGCACCCGACGAGCAGGCCGAGCTGTGTGCGCAGCTCCTCGACCGTCGTGACGTCGTGCTGCCACGCCAGCCGCACGTCGTGATCGCCCTGCGGGGTCTCCACGCGCAGCCGCAGGCCGCAGCGGTCCACCCCGAGCGGCCGGACCCGGGCGCCTCGGGTGGCGCGCAGCGGGGGCGGCAGGTGCCGGGCCAGCGCGTCGAAGACGTCCGGATGGGCCTCCTCGAGATGGCTCAGCCAGTGGTCCTCGAGCCGGCAGAACGGGTCCGGACGGGCCGCGGCCAGGTCCACGGGGGCGAGCACCGCGCTGCCCTCGGCGTCCGCGAGGACCGCGGAGCCGGGGCTGAGCCGGACGAGTGTGGCGCCGTGCCCCAGGTCGAGGAGGCCGGGGTGTGGGGCCACGTCGGCGACCTGCAGGGCGGCGCGGCGCGCGGACCCCGCGTCGGGCTCGTGCAGCCGGCCGGTGATCCACAGCAGTGCGCGGACGGGCTCCCGCAGGTCGACCGGGGCGCGGTCGGTGATCTCCAGCATCACCGGGAGCTCGCCGTCCTCGGCCTCCCGGATCCGGGTGAGCACCGGGGAGTCGTCGGCCAGCAGCAGCACCGCGGAACCGTCGGCGTGCAGGTGGTGCACGAGCGGCACGACGGGTTCCGGGGCGCCGGTCCCGACGAGGGCGGCGTGACCGCCGCGGACCGCCACGCTGCGGGCACGTTCGGCGTCCGTCGGGGCCGGCGGACGCCGGAGTCGGGTGCCTCCCACGGTGATCACCTCCTGGTTAGGTGAGGCTAAGCTATAGCGGTTGTGGGCCGGCTGTCCAGGGCGGCAGCGGTACCCGACCGAGGGCCGCACCCCCAGGAGGTTTAGCGTCGTGGCCGTGACGACCGTGCCCTCGGGTTCTCCCGCCGACCCGTGGCCGATCTCTCCGCTGCTGTCCGGGCTGATGGACGACACCAGCCTGATGCAGCCCAGGATGGTCGCCCCGGGCATCGACGCGGTGGTGGCCCGCTATCTCTCGGCCCGTGACGGCAGCTACGGCGGCCTCGTGGGGCGTCTCGTGTGCCCCGCGTCCCGGCTCCCCGCGCTGGTGACCGAGCTGGCCCGGTCCGCGCCCGCGCGTCCGGTCGATCTCGCGCTCGTCGTCGACACCGGGCTCGGCGCCGTGCCCAAGGCCCTGTCCACTGTGTTCTCCCGCTCCACACTGCTCACGCCGCGCACGGTCGAGACCGCCGCGCCCCCGGACGTCGACGCCGTGTGGCTGGAGCGGGTCTCGGAGTTCGTGCCCGAGGACGTCACGCCCGTCGTCGAGCCGCGGCGCCCGCTGGCGGGCACCGAGGAGGAGACGAACGCCTGGCTGGACGCGGTGCGCCGGGTCGCCGAGCACGGATGCGTGCCGAAGCTGCGGGCCGGCGGTCCGCGCGTCTCGGACGTGCCGACGATCGCCGACGTCGAGCGGTTCGTGGACGTCGCCGTCTCCGCCGGGCGCGGGTTCGCCGCGATGGGCCTGCGGGACGTCGTGCGGCCCGCTGCGGAGACCGCGCAGGACCGCAGCCGGCACGGGGTGCTGAACCTGCTGGTCGCGGTGGCCCGCGCGATCAAGGTCGGCGAGCCGGACGGCACCGTGGTGGGCGCGCTGTGCGAGACGGACGGGCCCACGCTCGCCCGCGAGCTCCAGCGGCTCCCGGGCCGGGGCGTCGAAGGTGTCCGCGGGCTCCTGGGCTGCTGTGGGCTCGACCCGGAACCGGTGCCGATCAAGGACCTGGTCGCCCTGGGTCTCCTGGAGTAGAGGGGGACGCGCCCGGCGCCGGCTAGCCCCCTTCCGCCGCCGGGACGAGGTGCGCCCCCGGTCCTGGTTTCGCCGAGCCTGGGAACCGCGGTTCGGAAGTTCTGACGTCGGGTGAGTGGTGTGGTCGATACGGACCAACCGGACGAGGGGAACCGGTGGCGGGGCCCGTCATGGCCGTCGCTACAGTCGACCTTCGTGCCCCGAATCGGTTTCCTCGGCCCGCACGCCACCTTCACCGAACAGGCGCTCCGGTCCCTTCCGGAGTCCCGTGACGCGGAGCTCGTGCCCCTCGCCGGCAGCCCGGCCGTCCTCGCGGCGGTCCGCGAAGGCTCCGTCGACGCGGGCTGCGTGCCGATCGAGAACAGCGTCGAGGGTGCCGTGCCTCCCGTGCTCGACGGCCTGGTCGACGACCCGCCGCTCGTCATCGTGAAGGAGGCGCTCGTCGCCGTCCGTTTCACGCTGCTCGTCCGCCCCGGCACGACGCGGCAGGACATCCGCACCGTCGCCTCGCACCCGCACGGCATCGCGCAGACCCGCGGCTGGATCGCGGCGAACCTGCCGGACGCCGAGATGCGGACCTGCTCGTCCACCTCGGAGGGGGCCGCGCAGGTCGCCCGGGGCGAGGTCGACGCCGCGGTGTCCAGCCCGCTCGCCGCCACCCAGCACTGCCTCGACGTCCTGGCGGACGACATCGCGGACAATCCCGGCGCCGTGACCCGGTTCGTCCTGCTCACCCGGCCGTCGAAGCCCGCGCCGCCCACCGGTCGGGACCGCACGACGCTCGCGGCCCGGACGGAGAACCGGCCGGGCTCGCTGCTCGAGCTGCTCACCGAGCTCGGGATGCGCGGGATCGACCTGACCCGCATCGAGTCCCGGCCGATCAAGGACCGGCACGCCGAGTACTGGTTCCACCTGGACTGCAGCGGGCACGTCGCGGAGCCGGCGATGGGGGAGGCGCTCGCCGCGCTGCACCGCCGCTGCGACGTGGTCCGCTTCCTGGGGTCCTATCCGCGCGCCACCGGGACCGCCGGTGCCGCCGCAGGAGGTACCTCGCCGGCCCCGGGACCCGGGGCGGAGGAGTACGCCGCCGCCGAACGCTGGCTGGCCGATCTGAGGGACGGGGTGCGGACATGACGTTCTCGCCGTACGAGCCGGAGCGCGACGAGCTGCGCCTGGTCCTGGTGCGCCACGGCCAGACCGACGCGAACGTGGAGCGGATGCTGGACACGGTCCTGCCCGGCCACCCGCTGAACGAGACGGGCCACGAGCAGGCCGGGACCGTCGCCGAGCTGCTCGCGGACTGGCCGGTCCGTGCGGTCTACGCATCCCTCGCGCAGCGCGCGCGACAGACCGCCGAGCCGATCGCGCGGGCGCTGGGGCTGGAGGTCACCCCGATCGAGGGCGTGCACGAGATCTTCTGTGGGGAGCTCGAGGGCCGCTCGGACAACCTCGCCCGCCGGGAGTTCGAGGAGGTCTACGAGGCCTGGTGGGGCGGGGACCTGGGCCGCTCGCTGCCCGGCGGGGAGTCGGCGAAGGAGCTGCGCGAGCGCTACCTGCCGGTCGTCGAGCGGATCGTGGAGCACGCCGAGGCGACCTACCCGGCCGGGTCGATGGTCGTGCTCGTCAGCCACGGCGCGGCGATGCGGCTGGCCGCGGGCGCGCTGCTCGGGGACACCGCGGAGACCAGCTACGTCCCGAACACCGGGCGGGTGGTGCTGCGCCGCGACGCCGGCACGGAGACGGGCTGGGCGCTCGAATGGTGGGACTCCGGCCCGACCCTCACCGGGGACGTGACGGCGGGGGCGCCGCCCGAGACGCGCTGAGCTGCGCGATCAGTAGCGCGACGGCGCCGGCGAGGGCGAGCGCGCCGCTCCCGTCAGCCACCGGGTGCGGGCCTTCCTGCGGGCCTACGCGGTCCGGAACAAACCCTCTAGCCCCAGCCGAGGTCGTGGAGGGTGTCCTCGTCGATCCCGAAGTGGTGGGCGATCTCGTGCACCACGGTGACCGCGACCTCGTGGACGACGTCGTCCACCGAGTCGCACACATCGAGGATCGCGTCCCGGTAGATCGTGATCCGGTCCGGCAGGACGCCGCCGTAGTCACCGGTGCGCTCGGTGAGCGCGACGCCGGTGTACAGCCCGAGCAACGACGGGTCCTCGTCGTTCCGGTCCTCGACCAGCACGACCACGTTGTCCATCGCCGCCGTCAGCCGGGGCGGCACGGTGTCGAGCGCGTCGGACACCAGCTCCTCGAACCGCTGCCGACCCATCACGACGGGCACGGTCCGCCCTACGTCCCGACCGAGACGGGCGGCGACCCCGGGTCGGCCGCGGGCTCGGTGGTCGGGGCGGCGGGATCCGCCGGCGGCGGCACCGGGGCGGGGGCCTCGCCGCTCGGGGGCGCGGCCTCCGAGGGCGGGGCCCCGCCGCTG
>NZ_JAODNI010000251.1 GCF_025465255.1 Pseudonocardia sp. | reverse complement strand
CGGTCCTTGTCCGACAGGATCGGGGCGAGGTCGTCGGGCCAGGGCAGGCCCAGGGCCGGATCCAGCGGCGAGACGCCGTGCTCCCCGCCCGGGTTGTAGCCCGTCGAGCACAGATAGGCCATCACCGTGCCCTCGGTCAGCGCGACGAACGCATGCCCGAGACCCTCGGAGAGGTACACCGCGCGCATCGACTGCGAGTCCAGTTCGACGGCGACGTGCTCGCCGAACGTCGGCGACCCGACCCGGACATCGACGATCACGTCCAGGAGACGGCCCGCCGGGCAGTACACGTACTTGGCCTGCCCCGGCGGGGTGTCCGCGAAATGCACCCCCCGGATGACCCCTCGGGCGGACACGCTGTGGTTGGTCTGCGCCACCCTCAGGTCGAAGCCCAGCGCCTCCCGGAAGGCGGCACCCTGGAACGGGGCCGCGAAGACCCCGCGGGAGTCCGGGAACGACGGCGGCTCGAACACCCACGCCCCGTCGATGTCGAGTTCGGTGGCCTTCACCGGTGCGCCCCCGCCCCCTGTGAGGCCGTCTTGAGGGGCTCCCACCAGGACCGGTTCCCCCGATACCACGCCACCACCTCCGCCAACCCGGTCTCGAACGGGACCGCCGGCGAGTAGCCCAGCTCGTCGTGGATCTTCGACCAGTCCACCGAGTACCTGCGGTCGTGGCCCTTGCGGTCCTCGACCGGCTCGACCATCGACTCGTCGGCGCCCACGGCCTCGAGGAGTTTGTAGGTCAGGTCCTTGTTGGTCAGCTCGGTGCCGCCGCCGATGTTGTAGATCTCCCCCGCCCGGCCGGCCTGCGCGACCAGGGCGATCCCCGCACAGTGGTCGTCGACGTGCAGCCAGTCCCGCACGTTCAACCCGTCCCCGTAGAGCGGGACCCGCTTCCCGTCCAGGAGGTTGGACACGAACAGCGGAACGACCTTCTCCGGGAACTGGTGCGGCCCGTAGTTGTTCGAACACCGCGTGATGCACACGTTCAGCCCGTGCGTGCGGTGATACGCCCGCGCCAGCAGATCCGACGAGGCTTTCGACGCCGAGTACGGCGAGTTCGGCTCCAACGGCCACGTCTCCGGCCACGAACCCGACTCGATCGATCCGTACACCTCGTCCGTGGACACGTGCACGAACTTGCCGACCCCCGCGTCCAACGCGGCTTGGAGCAACACCTGCGTGCCCACGACGTTGGTCGAGACGAAGTCCGCCGCACCCGAGATCGACCGGTCCACATGCGACTCCGCCGCGAAGTGCACCACAAGGTCCGTGCCGCCCATCAGCTTCGACACCAGCGCCGGGTCGCGGATGTCGCCCTCCACGAACTCCACCCGCGGCGAGTCCAGAACCCCGGACAGGTTCGTCAACGTCCCCGCATAGGTCAGCAGGTCCAGCACCACGAACTCCGCACCGGCCAGGCCCGGGTAGGCACCCGACACCGCCCGCCGCACGAAGTTCGACCCGATGAACCCGGCCCCGCCCGTCACCAACACCCGCATACGCGGCAGAGTAACGACCCATGCGCGCGATCATCCTGGGTGCTCGTGGCCAGCTCGGCTCGGCGCTGGCCGCCGCGACCCCGGACGCCACGGCCCTGTCCCGCACGGACCTCGACATCACGGATGCCGACGCCGTCGCCGCCTTCGACTGGTCCGGCCACGACACGATCCTGAACGCCGCCGCCTACACCGCCGTCGACGCCGCCGAGACTCCGGAGGGGCGCGTCGCGACGTGGCGGGCCAACGCCGTCGGCCCGGCTAACCTCGCCCGGGCCGCGCGGGACCACGACCTGCGGCTCGTCCACGTCTCGAGTGAGTACGTCTTCGACGGCACGCACGACGGCCCGATCCCCGAGACCACGCCACTGTCCCCGCTCAGCGCCTACGGCGCGTCGAAGGCAGCAGGAGACGTCGCCGTCGCGCTCGCGCCGAAGCACTACGTCGTCCGCACGACCTGGGTCATCGGCGCGGGCGGCAACTTCGTGCGCACCATGCTCGGGCTCGCCGGACGCGGGATCTCCCCCGCCGTCGTCGCGGACCAGATCGGCCGGCCCACCTTCGCCACGGACCTCGCCACCGGCATCCTGACGCTGCTCGACGGCGACGCCGAGCCCGGCACCTACAACGTCACCAACACCGGGGAGCCCGTGAGCTGGGCGGACGTCGCCCGCGCGGTCTACGAACACGCCGGGCGGCCCGGGTCGGACGTCCGGGACACGAGCACCGCGGAGTACTTCGCGGACAAGCCGTCGGCCGCGTCCCGCCCGCTGAACAGCGTGCTGGACCTGGATAAGGCGGCAAAGGTGGGGGTCGTGCTGCCGGACTGGCGGAGGGGCCTGGCCGAGTATCTGGACGCTGTATGAAACCGATCTCGGAGATGGCGACGGGGTCCGGCGCGGCCTGGCCGTTCTGCACCCGGGCGCTGTCCGGCGTCACGCCGCGGAGAACGTCCCGTCGACCGCCGGCGACGGCCCGTACGAGGTGGACCTGCCCCGCCGCGCCCGCTCTCCGGACAGGCAGAGGATCAACCAGCGGTCCCGCTGCGGCGCCGATCCCTGTGGCCGTCGGCGAGGTCGCCCAACACCGTCTCCAGCGGAAGGTCCCAGACGTCGCGCCTGTCCTCCCAACGGCCGAGGGTGGTGGCCGTGGCACGGGCGAGCTCGGACGGGAGACCCAGCGCGGCGAGAGTGTCGGCGACCTCGTAGAGCTCGGGTCCCCACCGCCAGGCGCGCGCGGCGACGCTCGGCAGGTACTCGGGCTCGGCCAGCGGCGATCTCGAGCCCCGTGCGGCCTCGACGAGCAGGTGCGCGGTGACGCCATGGCCCGCCGCGAGCGCGTGTGCCAAGGCGGCGAGCGTCCGCGTGGCCTTCTGGTACCCGGCATAAGCCATCTTCAGTGCACTGGCCGAGCCCTGATCGCCGCCGGTGGGAACCACCCGCACCGAGCTTTCCCGGAAGATGTCGGTCACTTCGGCCATGTCGCCGTCAGCGCCCGCCACGTACAACGTGGTTGACAGATCGTCGCGCGGGGGCGGCCCGATGATCGCCCCGTCCACGGCGCGCGCTCCGGACGATGCCACTTGCTCCATGATCATCTGACAGCGCCGCACGCTGATGGCGTTGGCTTCTACATAGATCCCGGCGAAGCCGTGCTCGGCGACCGAGGATGCGACGTTCTCCGCGGCAGCGGGTGGACAGATGGACAGGACGACGGACGAGCTGTCGAGCAGGTCGGCGAGTCCGGCGACGGGAGTCAGCCCGGCGCTGATCGCTCGGGCCCGGCTGGCCGGTCCCCGTCCAGTCGGACACCACGCGACATCGACGCCGTTCCGGACGGCCTGCGCGGCGATCGCCGCCCCCATCTGGCCAGGGTGCAGGACGCCGATCCGTCGGCGCGAGCGCACCTCTACCGCTCGCCCGAGACGAATCCGTCGTCGCCCGCAGCGATCGCGACGGGCTCGTCGTCGCGGTCGACCGGGCAGGAGTGCAGGGCCAGATGTGTGTCGACCCAGCTGTTGTCGAACTGCCCCTGCTGCACGAGCGCCAGGTAGGCGGCCTGCCCGGCGGCGTTGGCGCGTAGCTGGGCCAGGAGTTCGGGTGCGATCTGGTGCGGGATGACCACCACACCCGCCGAGTCGGCCACGACGACATCTCCCGGGTTGGTCACGACGCCCCCACAGGCGATCGGATAGTTGATCTCGCCGGGCCCGCGGTGCAGCGGACCGATCGGGGTGGTGCCCTTGGCGTAGACGGCGAAGTCCAGATCCTGGATGGCCGGCAGATCCCGGACGAGCCCGTCGACGACGAAACCGGCGATTCCACGGTGCTTGGCCTTGGTGGAGATGATGTCGCCGAGTACAGCGTTGGAGCGCCCCCCGCCCGCGGCCACCACGACGACGTCGCCGGGCCGGGCCACGTCCAGCGCCTTGTGCACCATGAGGTTGTCGCCCGGGTAGACCCGCACGGTGCACGCCAGGCCCACGGTCCGGCGTGGTCCCCCGCTCATGCACACGATCTCGGAGTCCACGGCGTAGAGACGGTTCAGCCGATCGGAGATCTCCGGGGTGTCGAACGCGGCGAAACCCTGCACGGTCTGCGAGTCCAGGCGGGGAACGTTCAGACGCACCCGAAACCCCGGGCCCGGATGGATGTCGGCCGATCGCGGACGGCTCGAGCCGGAGATCTGTTCTGGTGAATGCTGACGGTCCACAGGTGCCCCCGAGTGGGTTGCGTGCCGGGCTGGCGGTGGCGAACGACGACGGTCGTCGTCGACCTGCGAGGGGTCGAAATCCCGACCCTGAACGTTACGGCGCGTTCCGCGAGCAAGGGCAGAGCAAATCTCCGGATCATCGCATCGATCAGCCGAATAGCCCAGTAGCCTGGTTGCTTTACCGCACTGTAAGCGATCTTTGCCGTGAGGAATGCGTTTAATTCACCCTACTGGAGTAGATTCCGCCGAAACGCTGCGTCCCGGCTTTGCGAGCTAGCCCCTACAAGACAGGGACCTGATGTCCGACGCCGCCGGTCCTGGGACCCGGCCCGCCGAGGAAAGCGGTTGACCATGACGAAAGTCCACGAGCTGGGATACATCGAGGCCGATCGGTGCAGGCCGACAGTGCTGAGCGAGGCGACGCCGGGCACGGCACCTCTCGGCAAGGGACGGCGGTGATCGTGGGGAGCCCTCAGGCCTCTACCCGCTTCCTACGAGCCAGGGCTCAGGCGCAGGTGCTGCGCCAGCTGATCGTCGAGGCAGCCCCAGGGGCGCGTGAGGCCAGGCGCAGGCACATCCGCTTCTACCACGACATGTGGCGAAGTGCCGCGACCGACCTCGGCGCGACGGTGACACCGATGGGGGACGGAGCAATCGAGATCGCGCTGGGGGCCCTCCGGCTGCGAGTGGCCGGGACGCACTGCTCGGTGGACGGGCCCGACGTGCTCGGCCTCGCGGGAGACAAGCCCCGGGTCAGCCGGATGCTCACCGGCGCGGGGCTGCCCGTGCCACCGCATCGCGTCTTCTCACTGGACGCTCTCGATACGGCACTGGATCTCGTGGCCGACACTCCCGGCGGGTGCGTGGTGAAGCCGGCGCAGAACACCGGGGGCGGGCGGGGCGTGACGACGGGCATCCACGACACCGACCGCCTGGCGCGCGCGGTGCCCGGCGCGGCCGCCGCCGGCGTTCGTGTCATGAAGCCCGGCCATCCCCTTCGCCGGCTTCCGGGAATGCTGCGCAACCTGGAGCAGGTGCCACTACTGGTCGAGCGCCAGATCACCGGTGACAACTATCGGCTGCTCTTCTTGGACGGTGAGCTGATCGACGCCATCCGCCGTGAGCCGCCGAGCGTCATCGGCGACGGCCACACCGACATCGCCGG
This sequence comes from Pseudonocardia sp., assembly GCF_025465255.1. Taxonomy (GTDB): domain Bacteria; phylum Actinomycetota; class Actinomycetes; order Mycobacteriales; family Pseudonocardiaceae; genus Pseudonocardia. The sequence goes on along the minus strand of NZ_JAODNI010000251.1, from coordinate 25,311 downwards.
TCTCGTCTCGAAGCACAACGACGACCGTCTGCGGTCACCGGGACATCGGGCCCAGAGTCTCGTGACGATCGATCTCGAACTCACCTCGACCCTGCGTGAGCAGGGCCTGAGCCTCTCCGTGGTGCCGGCTCTCGGTACGAAGGTGCGGCTCAAGACTGCAGTGAACGAGACCGCGCCGGAGTGCAACCACCCCGCCCGGGATGAGCTCTGCGACGCCGTCGTCGAGCAGGCTGCACGCGCTGCGGCCGTCGTCGGCGCGCGTCTCGCCGGGGTGGATGTGATCACCGACGACCCCCGCCGGGCACTGAGCGACTCGTCGGGCTGCATCCTCGAGGTCAACACGACTCCCGGTCTCGCGATGCACCGCCACGGCCACCCCGGTGCCGTCGACCCGGCGGCGGCGATCTTGCATCGGCTTGCGGCGAGCACGTCGTGAGCCGAGTCGTGGACGTAAGGCGACCTCCCGTGATTCTGCTCGGCGGCGACGTGAACGCGCTGTCCGTGGCGCGCAGTCTCAGCAGGCTCGGGGTGCGGGTCTACGGGCTCGGTGTCGCACCGGCCGTCGAATGGTCGCGCCATGTCCGCCCGATCCGGGTGCCCGACACCGGGTCCGATGCGGAATCGGCGTGGGCCGAGTGCCTGCTGGGCCCGGCAACCGATCACCTTCGCGGCGCGGTGGTGCTCGCGGCCAGCGACGTCGGTCTGCTCCTGGTGGCTCGCCACCGCGAGGAGCTGGAGCGGCGGTTCCTGCTCGACACGTCGCACGTGCCCGCCCAGCTGGCGATGCTCGACAAGCTCTGCAGCTATGAGCTGGCCACGGCGGCGGGTGTACCGACCCCGCGCTTCTGGCGGTGCGACGGACTCGACGACCTGCAGCGCCACCGCGAGGAACTGGTGTTCCCCCTCCTCGTCAAACCGCTGCTGTCGCACGAGTATCAGTCGGCGTTCTCCGGCCTCACGAAATTTCGGATCGCCCACGACATGGACGAGCTCCGGGCAGGGCAGCGAGAACTGAGTGATGCGGGTATCGGTGTGGTGCTGGTCGAGCAGATCCCGGGCCCGGACGACCTGCTGTGCAGTTACTACACCTATCTCGATGCCGAGGGCGTCCCTGCGTTCGACTTCACGAAGAGGGTGCCGCGGAGACACCCGCCCGGCATGGGATTGGGGTGCTACCACGTCACGGACTGGAATCCTGCGGTTCGTGACGTCGCGCTGCGGCTGTTCAAGTACGCAGGCCTGCTCGGGGTCGCCAATGCGGAGTTCAAGCTCGATGTGCGGGACGGCCAGCTGAAGCTGATCGAGTGCAACGCCCGGTTCACTGCTGCGAACTGCCTGTTGGTCGCCGCCGGTATCGACCTGCCCCGTCACGTCTACCTGCGCATCCTCGGCGAGGAATCGGAGCTGCCGACCGGGTACCGCACCGGTCTCCGGCTGATACACCACGGGGCGGACGTGCGTGCCTTCCTGGCGCTGCGCCGACACGGCGCTTTGCGGGCGGCTACTTGGTTGCGCAGCCTGATTCGTCCCCAGACCTTCGCGGTATGGCGCTGGGACGACCCGCTTCCGGCCGTTCGGCGGTCCGAGGTGTGGGCCCGGATCGCCATGATGCGACACGTCGGCGCCCGGGCGGCGCGGAAGGCCTGGCAGCTGAGCACACAGCGTGCTATTTCCGACAAAGGGGTGAGCGATCGTGCGAACCGCTCGCGGCGACGGTGACAGTTGGGCGGGTGGCCGCGAGCTCGTGATCCTGGGCTGGCACAACGTCGAGAGCACCTGGCGCTACCCCGCGCGAGCAGGCCGCGGCCTGGGCTCGATCACTCGCCAGTGGCGGATGCTTCGCCGGGTGACCAACGTGGTGCCTCTCGACGCCGCGCTGGTGGCGCTGCAGGAGGGTCGTAGGCTTCCCGCCCGAGCGGTCGCGCTGACCTTCGACGACGGCTACCGGGACAACCTGGCCCTCGCAGCCCCGGTCCTGCGGAGGTTGGGGCTCCCTGCGACGTTCTTCCTGGTCCCCGGCTTTCTCGATCGCCAGGTCGATCCCTGGTGGGAGAGGGTCGCGTTCGCCTTCGCGAAGGCGACGGCCACCCGTCGCGAGTTCGAGGGCATCGCGTTGAATCTGGACAGCCCGTGGTCCCGCACGGCGTCGCTGAAGGAGGTCGAGCCGGCGCTCAAGGCCCGCGATGACGCGGCCCGTGAACGCGCGGTTGCCGAGCTCGTCGAGGTGCTGGCCCCTGCCGGGCGCTTCCGGTGTGAGCACCTGTTCATGGACTGGGACGAGGCCCGCTCACTGATCAGGCCGGGATTGTCGATCGGGTCCCACACCATGCGGCATGCCATCCTCGCCCGCGAGACCGAGGCGTACCAGGTCGCGGACCTGCGTGAGTCCAGAGCGCGCCTGCAGGAGACACTCGACGTCCCGGTCACCTCCCTCGCGTACCCCAATGGTCAGGACGGGGATTACGACTCGACCACGATGGCGGCGGCCGCCGCAGCCGGGTACTCCTCGGCGATGACCACCTCCGGGTTGATCAACCGCTCGACGACCGAGCCATTCGCGATTCGACGCCGGATGGTCGGCCCGACCGACAACGTCGTGCGGGTGGTGATGGGGCTCGTGGCAGGGGTGCAGCGGGAGCGAGGTGAGAGGACGCGTGTGACGGCACAGGATCGGTCGTAGATGGCCGCTCGGCACCAGAAGACGGAACACGCGCCGACGCCGAGGTCGGGCACTCCTCGATATGATCGGCCGGTGGCGGGTGGTCCGGGCACTCGGGTGCTGCGGAGCATCCTCCTGCTCATCCTGGTGGTCGTCGGGATCCTCACGATCGTCCCGCACCGGGGACAAGCACCGTCCACCTCCGCGCCGCTCCAATCCGCGCGAACGCCTCCGACACGCCCGCTGCAGATCGGCATCGCCTACGGCAACACCTTGATCGGGATGGACGAGCAGGACCTGGGGAATGCCCTCGACGACGCGGTGTCCGTGGGCGCAGGCACGATTCGTACCGATCTGGCGTGGGGGGACGTCCAGCCCGACGGCCCGGACGAGTTCCAGTGGGCACGGTTCGACGACGTCGTGCACGCCGCGCAGGCGCGCAGCCTCAGGCTTCTCCTGGTCGTGGCCTACACACCGCACTGGGCGCGGCCCGCCGGGTGCGACAGCGACAAGTGCGCTCCGGCCGACCCCGCCCGTTTCGCCGACTTCGCCAGGGCCGCCGCAGAGCGGTATGCGTCCGAGGATGTCCTCGGCTGGGAGATCTGGAACGAGCAGAACACCCCCGGCTTCTGGGCGCCGAAGGTCGATCCGGAGGCCTACACCGCGCTCCTGCAGGCCACGAGCACCGCCATCCGCGGGGTGGACCCGTCGGCCCTGATCCTGCTCGGCGGCCTCGCCTCCGTGGACACGACCGACGGCGGGATGGCTCCGGGGCAGTTCCTCTCGCGGATCTGTGCTCTCGGTGGCAACACCGCCGTCGGGGCGATCGCCTATCACCCGTACACCTATCCCTACCTCGCGAGCGAATCGAGGAGAGACTCGACTCCGTGGGGCCGGATGAACGTCGGCCGCAACAGCCTGCGCAGCGTCCTGAGTCGCTACGGCACCCCGGATCTGCCGATCTGGCTCACCGAGTACGGCGCACCCACCAGCGGTCCGGGCGCCGCGTCCGACGGCGACCCGAAGTCGATCTCGGCCGAGACGACCCACGTCACGGAGGAACGGCAGGCACAGATCGCTCGGGACGTCCTCATGACGGTGGCCCAGGACAGGCATGTCGGTGCGCTGATCTGGTACTCCGATCGCGACCTCGGCGAGGACACCGGCACCAACCTGAACTTCTACGGCCTGCGCCGCAGCGACGGCACGAAGAAGCCGGCCTTCTCCAGCTTCAAGGTGACGGTGGGGCATCTGGACCTGGGTCCACGGTGACGCCGGGGCACGGCCGGCCACCTCACCCGAGTTACGGTTCCTGACCGGCTCCTGCCGTCCGCCGTGCCCCGGGCGACGGCGGTCGCTCGGGGCCCAATAACGAGCGGAACAGCGTCAGGTAGTCGTCGGTGAGAGCCGGCCACGCATAGGTCGTCTCCGCCCGGCGCCGTCCTGCCGCACCCAGCTGCGCGCACAGCTCGTCATCGCCGAGCACCCGCAGGCAGGCCCGGGCGAGGGCGCTGACGTCACCGGGCGGGACCAGAAGCCCGGTATCGCCGTCGTCGACGACTGTCGGAATACCGCCGATGTCGGAGCCGACGACCGGGCGTCCACACGCCATGGCCTCGACGAGGGTCATCCCGAACGACTCGGACTCGGTGAGGGAGGGCAGCACCAGCGCCCTGGCGTGCTGGTAGGCCCCGACCAGGTCCTTCGTGGCGAGGGTGCCGGTGAACTCGACCCGGTCGGCGATTCCCAGCGAGCGGGCGAGTGCGCGCTGGTCCTCGACCGCGTCGCCCGAGCCGACCAGCCGCAGGCGAGCCCGCGGTTCCTGTGCCACGACGAGCGCGAAGGCTCGAAGCAGCACGTCGATGCCCTTCCACGCGGAGGCGCGCTCGATGCGTCCCACGTAGAGCAGCGTCGTCCCCCAGGGCTGCCGTGCCGGCGTGAAGGTGTCGGTGTCCACGCCGGGGGTGATGACGCGTGCCCCGGGGACGTCGTGTCCCAGCGCGGTTCGCGACACGGCGACGACGTTGTCCGCGCGGCGGAACGTCCTGGTGAGCAGATGTGCCTCGTAGAGGCGGATGAGCGGATCGAGAGCGCCGGAGTGCTTCACCATCGACCCGGAGTGGTAGGTCGCCACCAGTGGCCGTCGCCCCGCAACGAGCGCAGCGAGGTCCGCGAGGAACGGGACGGGTGCGTGCGTGTTGACCAGCTCGACCCGATGACGCCGCAGCACGCGGTGCAGCTGGAGGAGCCACAGCGGGTTCATCGGGGTGTTGGACACGGTGACCAGGCGCGGAAGCCGCACGACCTCCACGCCGTCACGGATCTGCACCTCCCCGCGCCGGCCCGGCGCAGAGGTGATGACGACCGGTCGGAGGTCAGGGCTGTCCCGGAGCTCGCTCGCTATGCGTTCGGCGTAGCGCTCGACTCCACCCACTCGCGGCGGGTAGAAGGGCGTGACTACTGCGACGGTGCGGCGGGTCACGCCCGCGTCCCGGCGCCGGTGGCGAGCGGCCCGGCCTCCTGCCGTGCGGAGGTCACCTCCCGGTAGTGCGTCTCCAGACGCTCCAGGAAGAGGTCCATCGAGTAGTTCTCGGCCAGCTCTCGCGAGCGCGCCCCCATGCGCGCGGCCAGCTCGGTGTCGTCGAGGACCCGGCTCATGGCCCGGGCCAGCGCGGCCGGGTCCCCCGGCTCGACGAGGAAACCGTTCTCGCCGGGAGCCACCAGCTCGGGTAGCCCTCCCATCCGCGAGGCGATCAGCGGGCGCCCCACGCCGAGCGCCTCCAGGGCGACGGTGGGGAAGTTCTCCGGCCCGACCGACGGAATCACGACGGCCGTCGAACGGTGGTAGGCCGCCAGCTTCTCCTCGTCGCTGACATAGCCGGTGACACTGACGTTGTCGCTGAGTCCGAGGCGCGCCACCTGTTCCTCGAGCCGGCTTTGGAACGGTCCTCGGCCGATCAGGGTGAGCTGCGCGCGCGGATTCGTCCGCACTACCGAGGCGAAGGCGTCGACGAGGACGTCCGGGCCCTTGACCGTCTCGAGTCGTCCGACGTAGAGGAGGCGGGACGTGTCGGGCACGGGGCTGCTGGCGGGAAGTTCGATACCGTTGGGCAGCACGTGCGTGGGAACCGTCGGTACATCGCGACCGACCGACCGGGCGAAGTAGGCACTCGGCGTGAGCACGCGGTCGATGCCGCGGAGCCGTGCGAGGTATGCCGGGCGTTGAAGGAACCGCAGGTAGGCGTACCGCGCTGTGTCGGGCACGCTCAGCCTGCCCGACCCGCTGCTGCGACTGGGCAGGTTCCACGACAGCAGCTCGAGCGTCCAGTCCTCGGGCCCGTGAACCGTCAGCACCCTGGGGAACCCGCCGGTCGCGCTGAGTACCGACGGGCTGAACAGTCCGATCGTGTGGAGGTGTACGACGTCCGGTCGTATCCGTGCCACGGCCTCCTTGACCTGGCGGTAGCCCTCCTGGTGCCAGAAGAAGCGAGCGATGCGCACGGGCGCGTTGCCGCGGACCTCCGGCACGACGACGTCCGCGAAGGACCGCTGCCCGGCCAACCGGTGGTCCGTGGCGATGACGTTGACCTGGTGGCCCCGGTCGCGCAGTCCGTCGGTCACCAGCCGCACGACCTTCTCGGCGCCGCCGGCCTCGAAACCGATGTTGATGATGTGACAGATCTTCATCCCGCTCTCCTGCCGTCTCGATCGTTTCGCGGGCGCGCCACGGCCGCGCTCACAGGTCGTCTTCCGACGGCACCGCTGCGGCACGGCGGACCACGGCACTTCGTGCTCGCCGGGACACGAGGAATGCCACTGCCGCCACGGCGGCGGCGACGAGGTTGCCCACCCCCCACGCGGCCCCGATCCACACCGGACCGTGCGGCGCGGCGCGGACCGCGAGGACCGTGGTCGCCACTGCAAAGACGACCTCGACCCACACCGCCGCGGCGAGCTGGTCGACCATCTTGAGGAGGAAGCCGGTCCATACGTGGAACGCCACGGCGAACGAGGACACGGCGAGCACGACCAGCGTGCCGCGGGCGATCGAGACGTACTCGGGCCCGAAGATGGCGAGCACCGGACCCGCGAGCAGCACGACGATCAGGACGGCGGGCCCGGTGACCGCAGCAATGATCGCGGCCGAGCGCCGCATCAGCGCCCCGATGTGCTCCTGTTGGTGCGCGCCTTCGGCGAACAGCGTCTCGCCCACCGCGAACGACACCGAGTTGATGACGGTGGCGATCTGGAACGCCATGAAGTAACCGGCCGCCACGGTGGGCCCGAGCCGATCGAGGACGAGGATCGGGATGATCAGCAGGGGCACCAGGTTGAGGCAGTTGACGGCGTAGTAGGGCGCCGAGTAGCGGAAGGTGCGCCGGATGACCCCGAGGCGGAAGTCCGCCCACCGGATCCGGATCCTGAGCTTGGCCGAGATCAAGCGCACGCTGGCGCAGGCGGCGAGGAGCGAGGCGAGGCCGCTCGCCGCGTAGATGCCCATCGCACCCCCCCAGACGAACAGGAACGGCAGCGCGATCTTGGCGAGCCCCATCAGCACACCGTTGACCAGCAGGTTGTATCGCGCTGCTCGCAACGCGATGAACACCGAGTTCGACAGCAGGTTGAGCGCGGCGCACGCGGCGAGGACCACGAAGATCGCGAGTTGGAGTGGAGAGTCGCTGACGAAGGCCAGATCCGGGGTGGTGAAACGCACCACGATCGCGAAGACCAGTGCCACCACCAGACCCGCCGCCCCCACGGTGATCAGCGCGGAGCTGACGTGTTCGGGACGCTCACGCGTGGTGGGGAGATGGCGGACCAGGCTGCCCCCCATGCCCAGCAGGCTCAGATACGAGAGCAGTGACAGGGCGGACAGGAGCGAGGTCGCTCGGCCCACCGCCTCGACCTGGTAGAGGTGCGCCACGATCAGCCAGAACAGGAAGCCGAGTCCCCCGGTCAGGACCGTGGTCGCCATCAGGAAGAACGAGTTCCGGGCCAGCGGGTCGCGGCGAATGCGTCCGACGGCCGCCTTCGGGTCCCGGCCTGCGTCGACGACGATGTTGATGACTCCCATTTCAGCCTTCCCAGCGGGGACGGTGCGAGCGGACCCGCAGCAGGAAGAAGGACGCGGCCGACAGGACGAAACACCCGAGGGCGGTCTGGCCTTCGGTCGGCCAGGGCAGGAAGTGGGTCACCTGCTGTCCGACCGTCTCGGGGTGGGACAGCGAGTTCACCGCGAGGTAGACCCACACCAGCAAGCCGTAACCGAACACTGCCCGAAGGACCGCGTACATCAGCCGCAACCGCAGCGGAGCGGCCACGGTGGCCGAGGTGGCCGGTGGTTCAGAGGCCGGCATCGCGTACCGCCTCCGCGGGAGGCCGCGGCCCCGTCCCGTTCGCCGCCTGTCCATAGGCGCGCTCCAAGCCCTGCAGGTGCTGCGACCAGGAGAACCGGCGCGCCGCGGTGACGGCGGAGTAGTGGGCCATCCGAGCGCGCAGGACGTCGTCGCGGGCGACCCGGCGCAGTGCGGAGCGCAGGGCGGGAACCGTCGGTTCGATGAAAGCGACCCGCTCCCGGTCCAGCTCGTAGATCCCGTAGCCGGGGTCGTCCGTGGTGATCACGGGAAGCCCGCATGCCATGGCCTCCTGCACGGCCAAGGGAAACCCCTCGCCTTCCGAGGGCAGGACGAAGAGGTCGCAGGCCCGGTAGATCTCGGCCAGTTCGTCGGGGGTCTTCGACCCGACGAACGTGACGTCGGGGTGGTCGCCGGCCCCGGGTGGGGGCGGTCCTCCCACCAGGACCAGGCGGTAACCCTCACCGGCCGCCAGGAGGACCTTGTCGAAGCCCTTCTTCGGGACGAAGCGGCCGACGAACAGGGCCAGCAGGCCGTCTTCGGGTAGGCCGAGCTCGCGGCGTGACCGCCGTTTGTCGGCAGTGGCCGAGGGATGGAACCGGTCGAGGTCCGTACCGTTGGGAAGCAGCTCGATCGTCTCCGCATCGGCACCGAGCCGGCGCAGGAACAGCGCTACCCGCTCGTTGACGACGAAGATGCGCGCCGCCGAACGCGCGACGGCGGCTCCGATGACTCGGTAGACCAGGCGCTGCGTGAGCCGGACGACGCGTCGGGGATGCTCGATGATCGCGACGTGCTGGGTCAGGACGACGGGCTTGCCCGCGCATCTCGCCATGAGGGACGCGAACCATGTGGTCATGTAGAGGACGTCGTGGCAGTGCACGATGCTCGCGTCACGGATGAGTGCCGCGGCGATCGCCAGGCTCCGAGGCGAGATCACCGGGAACGGCACCCCGGTTCGCTGCTCGATGCCGTTCCACGTCGGCACCCGCACGACCCGGTAGCCCTCCGCAGCGCGGTGCACGCCCCATTCGGCGCCGACGGCGGTGCTCAGCACTGTGACGTGGTACCCGGCCCCGGTGAGGTGCGCCGCCTCCGCCGCCACGACGTTCTCGATTCCCCCGAGGTGTGGCGGGAAGTAGTGGCTGACCAGCAGCACGCGGGTGATGCCCACCGGCGGGGCCTGTGTGCTCATCGCCGACCTCCTCGACGGAGCGGCGAGCTCCATCTGCAGCGATCACGACGCGTGTCGAGCACGAGGAAGGCCGCGACCGACAGGATGAAACAGATCGCGCCCGCTGTGTCGATGCGTAGCGGAACCGCGTGGATCAACCGCTCGTCGAGCCTCTCGATGTCTGCCGCCGCAACGACCCCGACGTAGAGCCACCCGAGGAGCCCGAAGAGGGCGACGGTCTCGCACGCGGCACGTAGACAGCCGGCTCGGGTGGGCTGCTCGGGTGCGGGGCGCCCGGCTCGGGGGCGGGTCATCGGTATACCACCGCCGTCCCGTTGCTGTACACCAGGTTCTTCGCCCCGTCCAGGAAGGCGATCGGGTAGCTGTAGGCCAGCAGGTCCCCTCCGTAGGCCACCGTCGACTGGTGCTTGCCGGTCGTCGCGGCGCCGAGCAGGACATAGGCGTCCCGTCGGATCGCGATGGGGAAGATGGACTGGGTGGCCACGATCGTCGGGCTCAGGCCGTAGATGAACCGGTCGGGGACGATGGTCTGGATCGTGCCCCGGCCTTCGGCGAGCACCTGCGCCTGCAGCCAGACCGCTGCCGCTTCCTCCTCGGGGTGGGGGTAGTAGAGGTCGAAGTACTGTCCGGAGTTGCTCAGGTGCAGCTGTGCCGGGTAGCCGCCCAGGACCTGGGGGATGGCGCCGGTCAGAGACAGGAAGAACGCGATCACGACGCCGCCGGCGGCCACCACGGACCGCCGCGGCCCCAGCCAGCCGAACATCCCGACGCTGCCGACAGCGAGGAACGGCCCGAGCACGAACATCGCCTGCTGGAACGCCCTCAGTACCCCGTAGTCGACCGAGAGCCCCGGGAGCAGGACCTGCAACGCCACCACGAGTCCCGCGCCGATCGCGAGGTGGAGCATCTCCGGGCTGGCGCGCAGCCGACGGGCCCGGCCCAGCAGGACCAGCAGCACACCGAGGGCGACGAAGAGCTGCAACAGCTTCGCCGCGCTCTGCCGCATGATCGTGTTGACCGCGGTCACGTCCACCCCGACGGCATCCAGCGCGCGTCCCGCCACCGTGAGCGGCAGGAGCGTGGGGGTCGAGACATAGCTGGCCGGGTACTGCTGCAGGGTCGCCAGCGGGTAGTAGTCGCCCTCCGCGCGGGGGCGGGCGGTCTCGGCGGCGACGGAGTCGGCGTACTCCTGCAGACGCTGCTCGGGGCTGGGCCGATCGCTCGACAGCAAGCCGGAGAACAGGTTGTAGGACACATCCGACGACCTCGCTGCGTCTCCCGACCCGAACAGCGCGTCGGCCAGCTGAGATGCCGTGCGTTCGACCTGGCCGCCGGTGTGGGTGATGGGCCCCGTCCAGATCGCGGCCATGACTATCAGGAGCGCGATGTTGACCGCGCCGAGTGCCGCAGCGGGGCGGGCCCCGGTCGCGACGGCCCGCCGCCGAAGGCGCAGCCACCTCCCGCCTCGGGCGAGTCCGCGGGTCAGCAGGGCGGCGGCGAGCAGCCCGATGAACACGTAGGTCGTCGAGTAGTGCGACAGGACCAGGCCGACCGACAGGACCCCGACCCACACTTGGCGTCGCTGCACCGCCCACCGCCGGTTTGTGGCGACCAGCAGGATCGTCCCCAGGAAGAGGAACGCCGTCTCCTGCCGGACCAGGTACGGCATGTCGGTGAAGAAGGTCGGGAAGGCGATGAAGTAGACGGCCGCAAGCATCCCGATCAGGACCGACCCGGCCCGCCGGGCGATGAGATAGACGATCACGGGGCAGAGCGCGAAGGCCAGCTGGATCAGAACCTTGAACACCGCGGCGCCCGGGACGCCCGTGATCTCGGAGACGATCGCCGGCAGGATCGTGATGCTCAGGCACGCGTTGTAGGCGTCCGGGAAGGCAGCGATGTCCCAGAGTCCGTTGTCATGGGTCAACTGGAAGACGTAGAACTCGACCTGGATGTCGTGACCGGTGATCCCCCAGCCCCGCAGCGAGGTCATCAGCAGCAGCGCGAGGGCGAGCAGGTAGATGACCACGACGACGGTGGCCGGCCGTAGCCGGAACCGCCACTTGATCATCGCGATGACGAGGAGGCCGGCCAGACAGAGCATCACCACGGTGACGGTCGCGCCCGCGCCGTTGTTGAGCCGTATCGCCCCCGTCACCGCAAGAAGGACGATCACGAGCCCGGCCAGCATGAGCAGCCGGTCCAGCTCATTGAGACGACGCACGGTCCGGATGATCCGGTGACGCACGGCGGGTTCGTGCCGCCACCGCCGTGGGCGCCACAGGGCGAGTCCCACGAGCGCGATGTCGGTCCCGACGAGCACGGGGAGCCGGTCCAGCGGACGGCGCACCCCGACCAGCGGCAGGAGCTCATTCATCGCCAGGCCGCCGGCGATGACCCCGAGCAGCACGACCGCGAAGCAGCACACGACCGCCTCGTAGCCGCAGGCGCGCGACCAGTCCTTCTTGACCAGCAGCAGGTAGGTCGGCAGGACGACGAGCAGGAGCAGACCGGCCACCGCCCGCACGACGGGCAGCTGGCTGTCGACGACCACCAGAACGGTCGCGGCCACCGCGAGAGCGGCGAGCACGATCCCGGGCCGGGAGCGGGTCGGGCGCGGCGCAGGCGCGGCATCGTGCTCGTCGGCGTCGCGGTCGATCAGAGCTGTCATGGTGTCGGAACCACCTGCTCGTAGAGACGTTCCAGCTCCCCGATCCTGGCCGTCCACGAATGGCTCGAACCGCACCGGGCGCTTCGCTCCGCCAACTGCGCACACAGCAGCGGATCGGTTGCCACACGATCGATAGCGGCCGCGAGTCCGGGGGCGCTCGGGACAGCGAGCAGGCCGACGCCGGCGACGAGCTCGCGCGTGCCCGGTACGTCGGTCGCGATGACGGGCAGACCCGAGGCCATGGCCTCGAGCAGCACGAGGGGCATCCCCTCTTTGTCCGACGACAGCACGAACGCGTGCGCCCACCGGTACCAGGCCAGCAGCGCATCCCCGACCTGAGCGCCGGCGAAGCGCACGTTCGTCAGGCCCAGGGCGGTCCGCCGCTGCTCGGCGAGCGCGCGGTGCTCGCCGTCGCCCACCACCACCAGCTCTATCGGCGCCGACGCCTGGCTCACGGCGTCCAGCAGCCGGACCACGTTCTTCTGCGCGTCCAGCCTGCCCACGAACAGCAGACGCAGCGGCTGGTCCGGCGAGCGCGGGGCGATGCGTTCGCGGAGGCCGAAGAAGGCCTCGTCCACGCCGTTGGGGACGACCGTGATCCGGTTCGGGGACACGCCGTACCGAGCAGCCAAGAACGCCGCCTGCACCGGCGACAGCGCGATGATCGCGGCCGCGCGTCGCAGCACGGGGCCGAGGACGGCGCTCTTGTAGGCGGACAGCAGGAAGCCGAGCGGGCCGGACGGATCCACGTCCAGGTGGAAGTGGATGATGTACGGGCGCCGGCGCAGGAGCGAGGTGGCCCACACGGTCTCCGGAACGAACGCCTGCGCTACGTGTGCGTGCACGACCGTGCCGCGGGGCAGGGTCAGCAGCCGCACGGCCATGCCCGGTGACAACGGCGTGTGGGCGACCTCGCGGGCCCGGAAACGTCGAACCCGAACGCCGTTGACCCGCTCCCTCGCGGCGACGTCGTCCCCGCCCCGCCGGGTAGTGACGACCTCGACCTCGTGCTGGCCGGCCAGCAACTCGGCCAGTGCCTGGGCGACCCGTTCGAGCCCCCCGAGCCGGGGTGGGTAGAAGGGCGCCACGTGCGCGACCAGACGGGCGTTCCGGAGCGCCGGCCGTGTCGCCTTCACGAGGGCCCGGCCCCGGTGTCCGGGGCGGTGTAGTGGATGGACTCGGTGCGGCCGACGAGGCTCACCCGGACCGACTCCCATTTGTCCGAGCCGGGAAGGTCGAGCACCACATGAACAGCACGCGGCATACCCGCCTCGACCGTGACCGTCCCGACCTGGTCGTTCAGCGGCCGTTCTCCGGGGCCCCGCACCTCTACACGGTAGGTGTAGGAACTGGCGCTCGTACCGTCGTGGGCAACCACGAAGTCGACGCCGACCTGCGCCACCCCGCCCAGCTCCCGGACGAAGACGGGAGGCCGGCCGGCAAGGAAGTACAGCTCGGTGTACCGCGACGGCTCCGCGGTGAAGGAGAGGCCGAGTTGGTGACGAACCGTCGGCGAGACCCAGGAGGCGAGACCGAGGGCGAGGGCCACGGCGACGACGGCGATCGACAGCCTGCCCTGTGTCCGCCGCCGGAGTGGCGTCTCGGGGCGGGTCCCGCCGGTCGGCTCGGTGTCGATCACGACAGGCCGGCCTGCACCGGCACGTCGATCCCGTGGGGGCGCGGGAGCGCAAGGCTCGCCATCGGCTCGGCCAGCCTCCGGAGCGCCACCTGCGTGCGCCGGGCGCGGAACCGATGCCCCGCGAGCTGGGAGACGTTGATCGTCCCGTCCCGCAACGCGTTCAGCTTGACCTCTCCACCCCGGCGCCGGTACTCGATCGGAACCTCGTCGCAGCGGAAGCCCTTCACGTAGGCCTCGTTCTTGATCTCCTGGGAGAACGCCATGCCGCCCGACCGGACGTCGAGATGCCGCCAGATCTCCCTCCGGAAGACCCACATCCCCGACTGCGAGTCCGCGAACGGTGCGCTGAAGACACCACGGTTGGCCGCCGTCAGGACATGGTTGGCCACGAGGTGCGACCAGCGCATGGCGGCCCGGTTCGCTTTGTTCAGCCGGTTGGTGGACAGGAAGTCGACCTTGCCGGCGTGCATGTGGTCGAGAAGTCCGGGCAGGGCGTCGAACGGGTAGGTGCAGTCCGCATCGCCGGTCGCGATCACATCGCCACGGGCCACCGCGAATCCGGTGTGGTAGGCGTTGCCGTAACCGCGGGCCGGCTGCAGGTACACAGTGGCTCCGAGCCCTACGGCGACCTCCGCGGTCGCGTCGGTGGAGGCGTTGTCGATCACGATGACCTCCAGGTCACAACCTGCGGCCGCCAGCTCGTCGTACGGAATGGTCGCCATCACCGGACCGAGGTTCTCCTCCTCGTTGAGAGCCGGAATGACGATCGAGACACTGCCGATGGTCGGCCACCGCTTTGCGGCGGCCTCATACTGCGCAGCCGGACCGACAGGTCCGGGCTCCGTGGACTCCTGGTCGAGCACTGTGGTCATGATCAAAGGCTCCCGTTGGCTGGCTACATCCCTTTCCACCCGTGGGCTCCTCGGTATCGGGGCCGTGGGCACTAGCAAGCTCGCAAGTCCGGAACGCTACGTTTCGTCGAGGACTAGTCCATTCGGGTCATCTTGGATACGCAAAGTTGATAACTCTTGACTCGACTAGCCCGTTTGCTCATAACGAGCAGGCATTCGGGCGTGTCATTTACTACTTCTGCTTTTACGAGCACACCTGCTCGTGAAACGCGGCGTATCGCCGGCGCGGGGACAACCGGCGGCCCCGCACCTCGACGGGCGGCGGACGCGACGCAGCCCGGAGGTGACGTGTGGGAGCGCTAGGAGCGGCCGAGAGCGTCAGGGCCGCACGCGGGGAAGCCGCCCCTCCATGACGAGGTCGACGACCTGGGTCACGAAATCGGCGTTCGGCGGGCGACCGGTGACGGCTCGGCCGAACAGCGTGCCGATGATGAGGTCGAGCAGGACCTGCGCGTCCAGGTCGTGCGGCAGGTCCCCACGACCGATCACGTAGTAGATGACCGAAGTCGCAACCGCGCGGAACGGCCCGATCACCGCCTCGAACCGCTGACGGGCTTCGGGGTCACCGACGAGCTCACCGGCCACTGTGGTGATCATCCGGCCGACAGGAGAGGCGATGATCTCGCTCATGCGACGGATGAGCTCGCGGATGACCACTGCGGAGTCACCGGCCAGTTCCATCGGCTGCCGATTGCCTGCTTCGAGCGCGGTTCCGATGACGTCGATGAGCAGGTCCAGCTTCGTGGGCCACCATCGGTACACGGTGGTCTTGCCGACTCCGGCCCGTGCGGCCACCCCCTCCATCGTGAGCTGGTGATAGCCACTCTCCGCGAAGATGGCCGCGGCCGCGTCCATGATGGCAGCGTGGGACTGGGCCGAGCGACCGCGATCAGGGCTTCGGCCGCTTTCCGGCATGATCCGTTCCTCGTCGACAGGGGAGCGTTCCCGAGTGGAACCGGCAGCGGCCGGCCTGTGTGTCGATCACTGTAGCCCCCTGATGACAAGCAGTCAGCGATCCGCTACTCAACGGCTAGTCGGACAAAATGCAGACGCTCCGGATCTCCAAAAGATCACGACAAGCCCGGGAGGCCCGGAACTCGCGAATTCGCGATGCCCGGTTCGGGGCGTAACAAGCGAGCCTCCCCCATCGAGTGGAAGGCTATCGCGTCTGAACGCCGATCTGAGGGAAGAACCGGAGGATAAATGAGCGAGCTCAAGGCTGTGATCCAAGCCGGAGGACGCGGTACGCGCCTGGCGCCGTACTCGACCGTGCTACCCAAGGCACTCATGCCGATCGGCGAAGGAACTGTGATCGACAGTTTGCTCGATCAGTTCAGCGCAGCGGGCGTGAGTAGTGTTCTGATCACCGTGAGCAAATTCGGCCCCTTGATCCGCAGCTACTGCGGCGACGGTAGCCGTTGGGGAATGGAGATCGAATACATCACGGAGAGCGAGCCGTTGGGCACCATCGGTCCGCTGAGCCCGCTGCGGGATCGCCTGGACGGCCCGTTCTTCGTCACCAACTCCGACGTCGCCACCGACCTCGCCCTGAAGGACGTGCTCGCCGCCTACGAGCCCAACCCGGCACCGTTGACCGTGGTGGTGACCCGCCAGACAGTGGGTATCGCCTATGGGGTGCTCGACCACGCGGCCGGGCAGGCGACCGGCTTCCGCGAGAAGCCGACCGAGGAGTTCTGGGTGAGCACCGGGATCTACCTGATGGATCCGGACGTGTTCGACCACATCCCGCCCAACGCGCCGTTCGGCTTCGACCAGCTCATGCGGTCGATGCTCGCCAGCGGAACCCGGATCAACGTCTTCGAGCACGAGGGGCGCTGGACGGACATCGGGCGCATCGAGGACCTGCGCCGCGCACAGGAGCAGGCCGCGGCCACCCTGGTGGACCGCCGGTGAGTGCGGTCACCGCTCCCCCGCTGATCGAGCTGGGCGCCCCGGTCCTCGGAGAACCCGAGAAGCGGGCGTTGGCCGAGGTGATCGACACCGGCTGGCTCACCATGGGCGAACGCGTGCGGCGGTTCGAGCAGGCGTTCGCGGGCGTCCACCGTGCGTCGGACGCGGTGGCCGTACATTCCGCGACCGCCGCCCTGCAGTTGAGCCTCGCCGCGTTCGACATCGGCCCGGGCGACGAGGTGCTCGTGCCCTCGCTCAGCTTCGTCGCCACCGCGAGCGTGGTCGTGCACGCCGGTGCGACGCCGGTGTTCGTCGATATCGAGGGGTCGGACCGCCCGCACATCTCGGTGGACGACGCTCGCACCCGGATCACGGAACGAACACGCGCGGTCATCGTGATGCACTACGGCGGGTACCGCGTGGACATGCCGCGCTGGCGGGCGCTGGCCGACGAGTTCGGCCTGTGTCTGTTCGAGGATGCCGCCCACGCCGCAGGCATGGCAGAGCAGGTGGGCGTCCTCAGTGACGCCGCATCGTTCAGTTTCTTCACCAACAAGAACATGACCACCGCCGAAGGCGGGATGATGCTCATCCGCGACGACGCGCGTCGAGAGCGCGCGCGCCTGTTACGCGCGCACGGAATGACCGCCAGCACGCTCGACCGTGACCGTGGCCGTGCTGTCGGGTACGACGTCGTCGAGTGCGGGCACAACTTCCGGATGGACGAACTCCGCGCGGCGATGGGACTCGTGCAGATCGAGCGCCTGGAGGGCTGGAACGCCCGTCGCCGCGCGCTCACCGAGACCTACCGGCAGGCCCTGGCCCGTGAGCTCCCCGAGGTCACGGTGCCGTTCGACAGCACCCATCCGACGACCGCGCACCTCCTCCCCGCCCTCCTACCCCCCGGCACCGACCGACCCGCAGTCATGGCACACATGCGTGAGGCGCGCGTGCAGACGAGCGTCCACTATCCGCCGATCCACCAGTTCGACTATTACCTCCGCACGCTGGGCGGGGTCTCGCTCCCGCACACCGAACGATTCTGCCGGGACGAGCTGACGTTGCCCCTGCACCCGCAGTTGAGCACCGCAGACGTCGAGCGTGTCGTCCGGTCGTTGCACCAGGCCCTCGCCGCCGGCTCGCACGAACACCCTCGAGGGGAGACAACGACGTGAACGACGAGATCGCCGGGCGCACGGTGCTCGTGGTCGGCGGCGCAGGCTATGTCGGCTCGGTGCTGGTGACCCGGCTGCTCGACGCCGGAGCGTACGTGCGCGTGCTCGACCAGCTCATCTACGACAACGGCTTCGCGCTGGCGCACCTGCTCGACAATGAGCGGCTCACCTTCCACCGCGGAGACATGCGCGACCGAGTGACCTTCACCCAGGCCGCCTCCGGAGCCGACGACGTCGTGTTGCTCGCGTCGCTCGTGGGCGACCCGGTGTGCAAGAGGTACCCCGAACTCGCTCGCCAGGTCAACGCCGATGCCGCCGAGCGCATCATCGACACCCTCGACACGCTCGCCGTGCAGCGGTTCGTGTTCACTTCCACGTGCAGCAACTACGGGATCCATGATCCAGCGTCCCTGGCGCACGAGGAGAGCGAGCTCAACCCGCAGTCGCTCTACGCCCGCACGAAGATCGATGTCGAGCGGTACCTTCTCGACCGGGCCGCGCAGATGCAGACCCATGCCAGCGTTCTGCGTATCGCCACGGCCTACGGGCTCTCGCCCAGGATGCGCTTCGACCTCACCGTGTCCCAGTTCGCCTGGGAACTGGCCTCGGGCCGCGAGCTGCTCGTCTACGACGCCGACACCTGGCGTCCGTACTGTCACATCCGTGACATCGCCAAGGCGGTCATGACGCTGCTGAGGTCCGCGCCCGAGGCCGTCCGGGGCGAGGTGTTCAACGTCGGCGACAACAACCAACAGTTCACGAAGAGGATGATCGTGGAGGAGGTGCAGAAGCACGTTCCGGGTGCCACGGTCGAGTACCGGGACGGGGACACCGACCCCCGGAACTACCGGGTCTCCTTCGACAAGATCTCCGATCGCCTCGGGTTCCACCCGGACAACAGCGTGCAGGACTACCTCGGCGCGCTCACCGCGGCGGTCCAGGCCGGAGTGTTTCCGGACGTGCATGGCAACCAGAGATACGGCAACTACGAGGTCAGGCATCTCGGCTGACCTGACTGGGGGCCGACAGCGATGAAAGGCAATGAGGTCGTCCGGCCGCCCGACTCGCTGGCCGGGTGAAAGCCGGCGAATGACCCAGAAAGCGCCCACTGGACAGTGGTCGGCGTTACTCCATATGCCAGATGGATTCCACAAAGCGACGCATACAGTTCTTCTCGGCCGTTCGCCGCAACAGCCACGGATGCGTCGTCGAGCGCATGGCGGGCATTCGCGGTCTGTTCGCGTCGTCATGACCTGATGGCACATCGACCAAGAGCGGTTACCCGCCCCGGGGTCGGGCCGAGTTCTGATGAATCGTGAGTCATGCAGTGGCGAAATCACCCTCGGCGGGGCGGGCGGATCCCCACCAGCACCGCCCGGTGATCCGTTCCGCTGATCTCCAGCACCTCGAAGCGCGTCGTCACCGCGTCCCGCGGGACGAGCACGTGGTCGATCTGGATCCCGGCCCACGCCGGGAGTCTCGAGTGGAACGTCCCCACAAGACCCTTGCCCGTCCCGAGCACCGCGCTCCGGCACCGCCCGAGGGCGGCCCGCATCCGTGAATGGTCCAGCGTCGCGTTGAAGTCCCCGGCGACGATCGGCGCCACCGGGTGCCGCGTCCACCGCGCGACGTGCCTCAGATCGCTCAACCAGCGCGCAACCCGGGCGGGGTCCACGGGGGCTGCGGCGTGGACGGCGTAGAAGGTCCGGTCCCCGAGCAGGCCGCCCGTGGCCTCGAGGTGTCTCACCCCCATCTCCGAACCGCTGCGCACACAGAGGTCCCCGGCCCGTTCCGATGCCAGCAGCGTGACCCCGTGGATGTCCGCGACGCCGGGCGGCGTGGACACCCAGGACCGGTACCCCAGGGCCTCGACCAGCGGCATCAGCTTGTCCCGGAAGTCCACGCCCGCCTCGGGAAGGGCCACGAGGTCCGGCCGCTCCCGCGCGATCACCGCCGCGAGTTCGCCGGTGTCCGCGCGACCTTTGAGCACGTTCGCCGAGAGGATCGTCAGCTCCGCAGGCCCGGCCGCCGACGGACGGGACAGCACCCGAGAGACCAGCGACGACGCACCGGCCGCCGCCACCAGGCCCAGCGCCACCGCCGCGGGCCGCGAGGACCTCCGGGCCGCGAGCACACCGGCCAGCGCCGCGGTCCCGGCGACGGTGTGCGGTCGGAACGCCACAGCGATGACGAACGGGACGCGGTGGTCGAGCCCCAACCGGTCGGGCAGCACCACGGCTGCCGCTGCGGCGCCCAGTGCTGCGGCGATCCCGAACCGGCGGGCAGACATGGCGTGTCCTCTCGATGGCGAACGTTCTCCCGGACAACGAAGACCCTGTCCAGGGGTTCCCGGTGGCACACTTTCGGCCGTGGACCTGCTGATCGCCCGGAACCCGGACCCCGACAGCTCCCTGCCCTACCTGCTGCGCGTCCCCCTCGGCGAGCACGGCCTCGTGTTCCGCGCGAAGGACACCTGGCCCCGCACGAACGCGATCTACTGTCATCCCGTTCCTGCCGCGGAGTGGCCGGCCGAGCCGCAGATCGTCGAGTCCGTCCCGTTGAAGGCGTGCACGCGTCGGGGCGCCGCGATCGACGTCGTCGCGGACCGGTCACGCGAGAACCGCTCGCAGATCGTCTTCACCAGGAGCCGCGGCCGGGAGACCGTCTTCTGGCAGTCCCCGCGCACCCGCAAGCAGGCCCGGCCGGACGTCCGCGTCCCGACCGCACGGGCGGCCGGGCTGGCCGACCTCGAGATCATCGTGGACGCCCACGAGCGCTACCCGTACAAGTTCAATGGTCAGCAGGTGAGCACCACCAGGCGGGCGCTGCCGGCAGGCGACTACGCCGTGGCCAGCGGAGGCGAGGTCGTCGCCGCGGTGGAGCGCAAGTCGCTCGGCGACCTCGCCTCGAGCGTCACGAGCGGCCGGCTGCGGTTCGCACTCACCGAGCTGGCGGCGCTGCCGCGGGCGGCCGTCGTGGTCGAGGACCGCTACTCGAAGGTCTTCACCTTCGAGCACGTGAGACCGGCGTTGATCGCGGACGGGCTGGCCGAGCTGCAGGTCCGCTGGCCGTCGGTCCCGATCGTGTTCTGCGAGACGCGGGCACTCGCCGAGGAGTGGACCTACCGCTATCTCGCGGCGGCCCGGACCTGGGCCGACGAGGAGGGCGCCGCCAGGTCCCGCATGGGGCTTCCCGCGAAGGACCCGGAGCCGTCGACGGCAGAGGTCCGGGCCTGGGCGCGGGACAAGGGCATGCCGGTGCCGGACAGGGGCCGGCTCCGGCCCGAGGTGCACGAGGCGTGGCGAGCCGCCCATCGCGCCTGAGGGCACCGGGGGTCAATCGAGGACGAGCTCCACCACTTGAGGTGGTGGTCGTTCCCGCGCCAGGAGCGCCGCGCCGACCAGGTCCGGTCGGTGGATCATGTTCCGGCGTGGTCCGCCCGGTATCCAGTACGGCGGCTCGAATATCGGGAACCCGCCGGCCATCGTGATCGTCCAGCCCTGTTTGTGGACCAGCCGGTGGTGGCGGCCGCACAGGAGCACGAGATTGCCGACCTCGGTGGTTCCTCCGTCCGCCCAGTGGGTCACGTGGTGCGCATCGCACCACTGCGGAGGCGCATCGCAGCCGGGGAAGGCGCAGCCGCCGTCACGCTGAGCCAGTGCCCGGCGCATCCCACGGGTGGCCAGGCGCTTCTCGCGGCCCACGGCCAGCGGTTCACCGGTGGTGTCGCAGAGGACCACGGGCACGAGCACCGGATCGCACGCCCAGCGCCGCGCGTCCTCCGCCGACACGATCCCCTGCCGCGTTCCCTGGCCGAACCCGATCAGACCGGCACCGGTCCCGGACTGCAGGACCTGCAGCGGCACGGTGACCGTGACCTGTGGCCGGATCCCGCCCTCGACCCCGAGCGCGCCTTGGGTCATCGCCCGCCGGGCAAGCTCGACGAGCCCGTCTCCGGTCCGTTCGGCCGTGGATCGCTGGTCCCGTTCGGCGACCTCGCAGTCCACCGAGCAGCCTTCGGACTCGCAGGTGGGTCTGGTCGGCCTGGTCAGCGGGGAGAGCGCCGTGCGGACGATCGCGGCAGATTCCTGGTCGAACCAGCCCTTGGCCTCGAATCCGTTGCCTCGCGGGCGGAACGTGAGCCGGGTGCGCGTCGGCGCGCCGTCTCGCGGGCGCGGTCCGTCCGGGTCCAGGAGCGCGAGCGCGTTCTTGCCCAGCTTCGCGACGGCGTCCGGGTCCAGGGTGCGCGAGAAGTCGACCAGGTCGGCCTCGAGCGCCGGCCGGTGCGCCCCCAGGTGCGGCGGCAGCGATGCCAGCGTCCGTTGGATGACGGCGACGTGCTCGACGGAGATGGCCGCTTCCTGAAGCGCGGCGGCGACGGCGGACAGCTCGGCCGGTACGGCCTCGCCCAGCAACGTCCGCGTGGACACGGTGGCAACGGCGGCCTGGCTCCGGAACCTCGCTGCGGACAGCGACACGTTCTGGGTGGCGACCAGCAGATCCGCCGTGTCCCGGAAACCCCTCGCCTCCGCGATCCCGCGGGACTCGAGTTCCGCAACGATCTCGAACATCTCCGCGAACATCGTGTTGATCGACCGCTGAGCAGCACCGGCCGCGAGGAGGAGCTCCTCGGGAGTGGAGTGCCAGTGATCGGTCACCACTCCATGTTATCTAACATCTGTTCGAGTTGAACCTTTCTGAGCTGGGCGGACAGCAGGAGGCGACGAGCGGCTGTGATCATCGGTAGTGCCGGCAGCGGGAACAGGACCCATCCGAGCGTGCGGCCGAGCCGGGACAGGGTGACGTCGCGGTGCGCCAGGTGGGCGAGCTCGTGCCGGATCAGCGCGGTGAACGTCGGCGACCCCGGCGTCACCAGGAGCTTGCGGGATATCGCGATCCGGTAGGCGCCGGGGCGCACCGGGCAGAACGGCGACGGCACCCTCTTCCCGACGAGCACCCTCTTCCCGACGAGCACCGTGGCCGGCCGGACGCCTTCGCTGCTCGCCAGGTCGGCGACGCGCCGGAGCGTCTCGGCGAATCGCTGGTCGACGGGCGTGAGCCCCTGCCTGCGGATCTTCGACAGCGGCACCGCGACCGTCACGACTGCCGCCAGAGCGAGGACGAGAAGCGCGGTCCCGATGGCGATCCCGGCCCGCCTGCGCTCGGACGGTGCCTGGCAAGCGAGGTCCACCGGAAGGAGCTCGGTGGCGCCGCGACTCGCCGAGCAGCGCGTTGTGCAGCGAGTTCCCGACGAAGAGGGCCGAGACCGCCAGCGCGACGACCAGGACCATCATCCGCACGGTCGGCGACGACGGGAGCGCGAGGACGTCCGACCGCGCCGGCCGGGCCGTGACCGTCTGCGGGTTCATGGCCGTACGTGGAGTGACCCGACGGTCGCGTCGGCCATGATCGTGGCCTGGGTCCGCGGGCAGGTCGAGCCGGCAGTTCTCGACGACCCCCTGCCACACCTGGCCGGCCTGCTCCTCCTTCACGAGGTCGCCGGTCCGACACCCCGTCCCGCCCATCCCGTTCCGGGTGTCGGCAGGGCTCCCGGTGCTCGCCCCCTCACGTATGGACAGACCGATGTGGAGCGACGGCGCGGTCACGACGCCGACGCCACCATCCGTCGAGCGTGAGGCCTACGTGGACGACGACAGCGTGGCCGAAACCGCCTGTGCCGCGCCCACAACGTTGATCTGCACCTCGGCCGTGACCGCGACGGTCCGCTCTTCGGGCCTCACCGCGCCACGGTGTTTCCCTGCGGCCCCTCGGTGTGTGAGAGCCACCGCGGCCGCCACGACCCGGGCCGACGACCGCGCCGGGGCACGTCCACGCGCTCCCCCGGGCTGCGACCACTCGGGTCGACGGGGCGGGGGCGGCGCCGTCCACACCGGCCCGGTCGTCGGCGGCTCGGTCACCGTCGGCCCGGTCAGGGCCTGCTCCGCCACCGCGGCCGGCGTGCCGCACCTGGTACAGAACCGCGCGCCGGGCCGCATCTCGGCGGCGCATCCCGCGCAGGCGCTCACGAGAACAGGTCGATCACGAACTGGCTGATCCGCGCGACGTCCGCGTTCGCGGACAGGGCGACGCCGAGCACCGCCAGGACGGCCTTCCAGCGGAAACCGGACCGCCTGCGCGTCCGGCTTCCCGGCGGTGAGCTCGCGCCGCGTCGCGTCGATCTCGTGCCTGATCGCGGCCTGCTCCGACTCCGTGGGGGCCAGGACGATGATCCCCTCGGCGTGGACGTCCGGGGCGGTCCGAAGATCTGCGAGGGTCGTCGGGGTCCCGGCGCCCCGGTTCGACGTCACGGTCCCGATTCCGAACGTGCTGTCCCGCAGGTCCCGGCCGGTGATCGTGATGGACTTCTTCTCGGTCATGACGGTTCGTCCTCACCCGGGCTGCGGCGGGTGACCTGGCCGATGCCGAAGGTCGTCCGCGCAGGTCACCGCCTTGCACGTTGATGTGGTGGTTGTCGACCTTGGCGCGGGCGACGTCGAGGACCGTCGTCGCGGAGTAGCCCTCGGCGGCCAGGAACTCGGTGACGGCCCGGAACACCGTCTGCTCGACGACCTGCATGTACCGGAGGGCGTCTGCCTCCTGGAAGAACTCCGGTGGCCGGTTCGAGGCCGCGAGCTCCCGCAGGCTCTTCCCCGCGCCGTACTTCGCGGGAACGACCTCGCCCGACCGCTGCTCGATCACTTGAAACGGTGCAGGACGTCGGCAGCCCGCACGGGCACCGACGCCGGCAGCTCCGCCCGGACGCCCAACATCCGCCTGAACCTCGACCTGTCCACGGGCCGGTCGATGCTGCGGAACCGTTCCTGGATCGGTAGCAGGACGCAGTGGGTCCGTTCCAGGTAGAGCATCTGCTCGTCCGCGCCGACGGTGAAGAAGCATGACGTCGTGAGGTCCCGGCCCCAGGCCTCCACCCGGAAGCAGCGGTAGAGCCGCGCGATCTCCTCGGGCCGGTCGGCCAGAACCCGGGTCCTGGCGGACGGCATCGAGGCGCGGGGCGCGCGGCTGAGGTTCGGGAGGATGCCGTCGACGGCGGGGGCACTGCGGGCACGCAGCAACCGTTCCGCGTGGACGAACACCATCTCGTACGCGCTGAGCCGACCCAACCGGCCGGCCGGGGAGAGCTGCGGGGAGGAGCGCAGTTGCTCGACGCTCGCGCTGACGTGGTCGAGCAGCTCGCTTGCGGTGAACGGCTCGGGCTCGGTGTCCGCGTCCTCGTCCCGCTCGAGGGGCAGGGCGAGCACCTCGTCCCTCGCGTCGGGTCCGGACCCCACGAAGGGCTCCGGGTTCCGGTAGACGATCACCTGCGCCTCATCGCTGCGCGGGCCGGACGTCGCGGTGTCGAAGCGTGCGAGCTCGGTTCCCCACAGCTCGCTGCCCCACATCCGGACCCGCCGCTCGCGGCCGGGCGGCAGGCGGCGGGCGTCCGGCACGAACGCCGACCGGAACCGGCTCCGGATCAGGTCCTCGACGATCGACTCGTCCGCCGCCAGGACGGCGAGCGTCGCGAGACCGAGCACCGCCCCGAAGAGCAGGCCGAGCGTCGACGATCCCAGACTGATCCCGCCGGTCAGGCTCCCGAGCGCACCGCTCACGCCGAGCGCGGGAACCACCACTAGCACGAGGACCACGGCACCCGCACCGACCATCACGGCGGTGGCTCGCGATCCCCCGTGCCTCGCGACCGCCATGGCGACCGCGGTCAGCAGCCAGAGGATCGCGAGCCACGGGAGCGTGAAGAGGAACGCCACCAGGAGCACGAGCAGCACTGCGTCCCGGAT
>NZ_JAODNI010000059.1 GCF_025465255.1 Pseudonocardia sp. | reverse complement strand
ACCGGCTCAACCGCGGCGGCGATCGCCGGCTCAACCGCGCCCTCTACACCGTCGCCCTGACCCGACTCGGCCACGACCCACGCACCCGCGACTACCTCGCCCGCCGCACCGCCGAGGGCTCCACCCGACGCGAGACCATCCGCGTCCTCAAACGCTACATCAGCCGCGAACTCTTCCGACTCCTCACGGCCACCCAGCCACGCCCGATCGCTCCTTGACAGTCATAGAAGCATCTCACTCTCATCAAGCTCGGGATCGCCAGCACAGCGAAGGACGTCTGAACCAAAGTCGCTCAGAGCGTCCGGCAAATGAGGCCGTCGGCGTGGCGTTGCAGGTAGGGGCACGAACCCCAAGTGATCATGGGATTGCTGAAGTCCTGATGATCACCCGGAGGGTCCGTGCCCCTGCTGCCAGCATCCCTGATCGAACCGCTGTGGGTCGAGTTCGCCACCCTGATCGGGTCCGACGAACGCCCGGAGTTCTCCCCGACCCACCCCTGGGGTTGCCACCGTCGCCGCGCTGCTCGGCCGTCGGATCGTCCACTCGTCGACCCCACACCAAAATGGCGAGTTGGCGTCGCGGCGCTTCCCGTGCATCGTCAGCTCCTGGTCACTGCGCAGTACGGGTGTCGCCGTCGTCGTCTGCGTCCGCCATGACGTGCCCCTGCCTGCGCATCTCCATGAGCAGCCGGACCAGGCCGCCTCCGACGCCGTCATCGACGAGTGGATCGTCATTCAGCGCTGACACTGCCAGTACGTCGATCAGGTGGTCGTCGGCGGCCACGGCGTCGAAGCGAACCACTGGTGCGGTCCCCGCTGTCGTCTCCGTGGACTCCGTAGCCCGCTTCATGACAGCTGCTGTCCGTCCACACCGAAGCGACGTGGTGGAGCCACCGCGGCGACGCCCCACAACGGCTCGATGCGCGGCGGAACAGTGGGTCGAGCCCGGGCTGCCAGGTCCAGGCCAGCGGTAGGTGCAGCACGAGCCGGCCCGCGGAGCGGGCGATCCGGGCGGCGACGTTGATCAGGCGGGAGCGCAGGGTGGCTGTGCGGGCCCGGGCGTGCAGTGCGCCGGCCAGCGCGCCGGCGGCGCGGGTGAGGTTGTGCGCGATCGCGGCGCAGACCAGCCAGGCGTTGTTCGCGCCGAAGTGTCCCGAGGGCAGGTGCGCGAGCGCGGAGTTCTTCAGGTCGGCGATGACCTGCTCGACGATGGCGTGGTCACGGTGGGTGGCTTCGGCTTCGGGGTCATGGTCGTGCTCGCCCCCGAGGCCGCCGGGCTCTGACCCCCTGGGCCGGTGGCCACCACCCGACCCGCCAGCCCAGGGTCCCGGCGGTGTTGCGGAACTTCGCCCACCGGGGCGCGGAAGGAAGTACAGGTGCAGCCCACCGGTCGGGTGGCCACGGTGATCAGGGGTCGGCACCCGCACCAGCGTAGGGACCGCACCGGGGCCGATCGACCGGCACCGGCGGGCGCTCGCCAAGATCGCCCGCGACGCCGAGCCACGGCAGAAGGTGGTCGCCGGCCGAGCGCTGATCAGCCGCGCCGAGGTCGCCCGCCGGCTGAACATGCGCGAGCAGACTCTGGCCGACCTGTACGCCGCACGGGAGACCAGCGGGCACCCGGAGGCGGTGCACCGCGAGGGCCGGCGGCTGTACTGGGCCGAGGCCGAGGCCGAGGCGATGGCCTGGGCGCAGGAGCGGAAGGCGGCGAAGAAGGCCACGCTCACCCCGGTCGATCGCAGCGGCGAGCCGGACGAGTTGGTCGACGCCGAGGAAGCCGCCCGGATCCTGGGCTACGCCAGCCCGCGGACGATCACCAGCTATCTCGCCCGCAACGTGGGCTACTTCCCCGACCCCGACGACATTGAGGGACGGCGCTGGCACCGGCGCACGTTGTGGGCATTCGCCGGCCGGCGCTCCCGGCCCGGCCGCGCCGGTCACGCCAAGACCCGGGCCGACCAGCGCTAACTGCCGCGCCCGGGACGAGAGACCACGTCTGGTAGGCTTGTTCGTCCTCGGCACTGACGTGCTGCTCGTGGTAGGCCTCATGCTCGCGAGCTGGGAGCTGTCGCCTTGCGCACCGTCGCAGTGGAGCCGGCGCGGCGGGCCAACCGACCTCCGATTGGTCATCCCAGGTGCCGCTGGCTCGGCCGTGTGGGGGCGAGAGGCCAGCGCACGTCCTGGGTCTACTGCGGAGGTCTGACGTCGACAGCCACGCCGGCCCAGAAGATCGACTTGAGCCCTTTAGCGGCCCACTCTCGCGGCTGGTAGCGCCGGTGCCTCCCAGCATAGGGGTGAATCTAGTTGATCTTCTACTACCCAGCGCTTTCGACACTGCGGCCCCCTGGCCTGTGCAAACACGTTGGCCTTGAGCCACCGCCGGGAAGCCGGTCTCGGGGACAACCCGCGCGAACGGACGCAGCAGTGTTACAACGATCGGGCTAGTGGCGATACGCCAATGAGACGCCTGTGGCGTTTCGCCCGCGGGAGGTTCTCCCGGTTCTCTTGGCTCCGTTAGGAACCACCATGCGAAAGATCATTATCGTCGCCCCGGTCGTCGCCGGCGCCCTCCTGCTTCTCTCCGCCGGCCCGGCGTCCGCGGCCGACACCGGCACCACCTTCCAGATCGTCGGAGGGGGGCTCGCGATCAGCGCCCCGGTGGGGCCCGTCAGCCTGGGCACCAAGGCGCCCACCGCGGCCCCCGAAACGATCACTAGCCCGCTCGGCAACGTCACCGTGACCGACGGTCGCGGCGGCGTCCTGGGGTGGGTCGCTTCGGTCGCCTCCACGGCCTTCACCGGCGCGACGGCCGTCCCGGCCTCGGCGATCAGCTACGTTCCTCCGGTCGCCACCGTGACCGGCGTCGCTCTGGTCGCTGCCACGCCGGCGATCGACCTGACCACCGCCAAGACGGTGCAGACCGCCACCGCGGTCGTCGGGGCCAACAGTGCGGTGTGGAATCCGGCCCTCGCTGTCGTCGTGCCGGCGGGCGCGCAGGCCGGCACCTACAACGCCGTCGTGACGCACTCCGTCATCTGACAAGCGCAGCAGACGGCGGCGGAAGTCATCATGCGTAGTTTCGTGCTTGCCGCCGTGCTGGCGGCCGCCGCCCTCACCGCGGCCACCGGGACGGCGGCCGCCGCTGGTCTGGCGTCGCCGCTGTCAAGCGAGGCCGCCACCGGAGGCGTGGGCGTGCGGTTGCTGGACGCACCCAGCGACGCGCGGGACGATCCCCGTGCCCGGCAGTACATCGTGGACCACCTGGCACCGGGATCGGTCATCCACCGCCGCATCGAGGTCTCGAACACCACGCCCGCCGCGGTGCGCGTCTCGATGTATCCGGCGGCCGCCAGCATTGAGAACGGGTCGTTCATCGGCGCCGCCGGGCACACACCCAACGATCTGTCGTCGTGGACGACGCTCGACCAGGACGTCCTCGACATCGCCCCCGGGACCCAGACCACCGTCACCATCACCGTCACCGTGCCCGCGGATGCCCCACCCGGGGAGCAGTACGGGGCGGTCTGGGCCGAAACCAGCGCCCCCAACACCTCCGGGGTCAACCTGGTCAACCGGGTCGGGATCCGCCTGTATCTGTCGGTAGGCGCCGGGAACGCCCCACCGTCCAGCTTCACCGTGGACTCGCTGACCGCGGCGCGCGCGCCCGACGGGCACCCCGTGGTGACCGCCCAGGTCCACAACACCGGCGGGCGCGCCCTGGACATGTCCGGGAACCTGTCCCTGTCCGACGGGCCCGGGTCACTCAACGCCGGCCCCTTCCCCGCGCAATTGGTCAGCACGCTGGCGCCCGGCCAGTCCACGATGGTGAGCATCTCGCTCGACCAGCAACTGCCCGATGGGCCGTGGAACGCCAACATCAGCCTCACGAGCGGGCTGCTCGAGGAGAGCTACCAGGCCCGCATCCAGTTTCCCCCCAACCCGGGCGCCACCGCCCCGGTCCCCGCGCAGAAGTCGGTTGACAACTACCTCGGGATCATCTTGATTGGCGTGCTCCTGGCCGCCCTGGTCACCGTCGCCGTTCTGGTCGTTGTCCGTCACCGCTCACGCCAGAAGGCCAACCGCCAGCTCGTCTGATGCAGGTCAGCTATCGCCCGTCGATCACGGGACGCCACGATCGATCAAGGTGCCCGTCGGTGTCATGACATCTCATTCCCCCCATTTCGGCACCGAAACGATGACCGCCAGCAGCGAAGGAAGGACCGGGCCATGAACCACCGGCAGGCTCCGATGGGCACTCGGTGGGTCCTGCGGTCCGCAGGACTGCTCACCGTGGCGCTGGTCATGGTCGCGCTGCCGGCCCCGGCCAGCGCCGCCACCGCGCCGCGCGATGACGGCGGCGCCAGCGGTACAAGCAGTGCCACCACCACCACCACGCCGAGCCCCACCGAGACCGGCTCGGTGCACCTGGAGGTCGCCGTCGAACCCGCTGCGCAGACCGTGCCGGACGGAAACACCGCGCTCTTCACCGCCTCGGTCACGACTCGGTCCCCTGTCACGATCCGGTGGCAGACCTCGAGCACGCGGACCGGGCCGTGGACCGACATCGACACGCCAGGCGGCACCCAGTTCGCACCCCAGGCCACCACACGCATCGACGGCCACCTGTTCCGCGCGACCGCGACCATCAACCAACAGTCCGCGAGTTCCCCGCCGGTGATCCTTCACGTGCGCCCAGCCGCCGCCCCGCCGAGCACCATCACGCCGCCCCTGGCAAGCACCTGCCCGTCACCCACCGCGAAGACACCAGTCGAACCCGGCGCATCATGCCCCGGCACGACGCCCACGATTTCGACACCCCCGACCGCGACGCCGCCGACCACACCCCGGGGCCCCTCCTCCGTCACCACAGCGCCGGTGAACCAGGCGGCAGGGGACAGCGACACAACGACCACCACGTCTCGGCCCCCATATGGGACCGTCGGAATACCGGTCATCCAACTTGGCCGAGAACAAACCGCCACCGGCCACAACTTCATGCCCGGAACACTTGTGAAAGTAACCCTCGAGCCTACCGGAATCGATCTCGGAACCTACACGGTCGGCCCTGACGGGACCGTCACCATACGCTTTGCCACAACCCGTTTGGCGCCGGGAACCCACGCGGTGAGATGGACATCACTGCAACCATGAATGGCGATCTCGGTTTACTTCGCAAGGTCCGGGTCGACGTCCCCGGCTTGACCGTGCGCATCACCGGACTGCAGCGCGCCGCGGTCTGGTCAGGCCGATCTGGGCGGAGCGGTAGAGCTGCACCTGGCCGGGCAGGGCGTCGGGGTCGACGGCCGCGTCGGTGCCGGCGGCGATCGCCTGGGCCACCAGTTTCTGCATCGCCACCAGCCGCCGGCCTGGGTGGCCCAGCACCACCCGGCATCCGCCGGCGCGGTGTCGGCGACCGCGGCCAACTCCCGCAGCGCGTGGGCACAGCAGAGCTGGTGATCGACATCGAGGTAGGTGTCATAGGGCGCCCAGGCGTGGTGCACCGCGACCCCGCGGAACCGGCCCAGGACCCCGTAAGTCGAGAGGACCAGCACACCCACCAGCGGATAGAGGGCCTTGATCTGCTCCGCGACCTGCAGCCCCTCCTCGGTGAAGTCCGGGGGCATCCGGACGTCGACGACCACCGCGTCCGGCTGCTCCCGCGTCATGAAGGTCAGGAGCTCGGCCCCGTCCTTGGCCGCGTAGCGGACCTCGACGCCGGCGCCCTCGAGCAACCGTGTCAGGCCGGTACGCATGATCCCCGAGTCATCCGCCAGCGCTACCCGCACGGCAACGTCACCAGAATCCGGGTCCCCGCGCCCTGCGGGCTGTCCACGATCATCCGGCCTCCGATCGTCTTGGCCCGGTCCCTGATCCCAGCCAGGCCGGATCCGGGCGTTGCCTTCGCGCCGCCCGGCCCGGCATCCTCGACCCGGATGGTCACCGTGTCGTCTGTCCGGCCTATCTCGAGGGTCAGCTGGGCGACGCCCCGTGCTTGACCGCATTGGTGATCGCCTCGCAGGCGACGAAGTAGGCGGTGTTCTCGACGGCCGGCTCCAGGCGGTCCGACAGCACCGACCCCGTGACCCTGACGCCGAGCCGTTCGATGACGCCCTCGAGCGCCGGCCGCAGCCCGGACTGGGTCAGGATCGGCGGCGAGATGCCGCGGGCCAGCCGCCTGAGCTCGTCCGTCGCTGCGCCGAGATCGGACTGGGCCTGCCTGATCGCCTCATACGCGGCCGTACCAGGGGCCGTCTTCTGCCGGGCTTCACCCAGGCTCATCCGCGCAGCCCACAGCGTCTGCTGGGCGCCGTCGTGCAGGTCTCGCTCGATCTTCCGGCGGCCGGTCAACTCGGCCTGGGCGATCCTGGACGCGACTCCTGGAGCTCGGTGAGCTGGGCTCGCAGGTCCGCGTGCATTCGCGAGTTCTCCAGGGCGAAACGGCAGGCTGCAACGGCAGGGGCGACCAGGTTCGTGTGCCGTCGCAACGCCGGGTCCAGCATCAGGACGGCAAGCAGCGACCTGTCGCCGGTACGGACCTCCAGGTACTCCGCCCCGTGCGTACCGAGCAGTCGGGGCCCCCACCGGTACTGGGTCCCCCCCACGCAGGGTGCGCGGCCCGATGCGGCGGGCTCGCACGGTGCGCAGCAGCGGGGCTGCGGCGTCGGCACTGAGCCGGCGCGGCGCCCCGCCGGGCAGCAGTTGGGTGAGCAGCACGTGGAGCCGGTTCACGGTCTGGGTGCGGGTTGTGACCACGTCGTCGCGGTGTTCGACCAGGGCGCGCAGCGCGGTGACCGCCTCGTCGACCGCGATGGTGCGCAGCCCGGCGGCGCTCAGCGCGGCCACTGCGACGGAGATCGCGTCGGCGTCGTCGTTCTTGCGGCCGTGCCCGGTGGAGAACACCCGGACGCGGGCGGCGAGTTCCGCGGACACGTCGACCGCATCGATCCCGCCGGCGGACAACCGGGAGGCCAGCGGCGCGCCCAGCCCGCCGGCACCCTCGATCACCCACACGGCACCGGGTTCGCGGGTGGCGAACCGGAACAGGCCGCGGTGCCCCGAGGGCTGACCGGCCTCCGGATCGTGGCCAGCGACTACAGCCCGGGGCCCACCGCGGCGGCGGTCCACGACGCCTTGTGCGGGTCGATACCGATCACGACCCGGGCCGACTCCGTCGTGCTACTCGACACCGAACCTCCTCTCGGACAGAAACCGCAGATCATGTGACGAGGAGGGCACCCCAACTTTGGGCCGCGCAGACCTCTCCTCAGCCACCCCCGCCGATGGCACCAGCCGGGACGCAAGCCGTCCAGGAGTCAACCCGCTACCGGGCGACAGGCATGCGGCGAGCGATCCCGACCGGTGCCTTGGAGACCATGGCTGCAGACCTGATCTCCCGCAGGTAGTGAACAAGTCGGTACGGAGGCCCGGGCCGGGGCCTCCATATCGTCTAGCTGAGCTCGGCGTCGATGGCTTCGGTGCAGCTCGGCACCGTTCCACGGGCCGCCTGCAGAAGCAGGTTGTAGAGCGTCTCGCGCTGACTCTCGTCGAGTGCGCCGAGCACCTCCTCCTCGACCGCCGCGAGCGCGACCTCAACCTTCGCGAGCTGCTTCGCGCCGGCGTCGGTGAGCTCGACCACGTGCCGCCGCCGATCCTCGGGCGAGCGCCGCCGTTCGATCAGCTTCTCGGCCTCGAGCTCGTTGAGCAGCCCGACGATGTTCGTCCCGTCCATCTCCAGGGTGGCGGCGAGCGCCTGCTGGGTACTGCCGCGGCGAGCCCGCAACACCGTGAGCGCCACGAGATGACGCGGCCGCAGGCCCACCGGCGCCAGCACAGCCTCGGCACGCAGACGCATCCGGCGCGCGAGGTGGTCGAGCAACGCACCAGAGCGGTGCACCGGCTGGTTGACGACAGACCGGCTACTCATGCACCACAGCCTACCCGACCACGCCATCTATCGCTGTGCTATAGATAGTCTGTGTTACACCAACTAACTAGGAAGGGTTAACAAAGTGGCGCACCTCCTGCACATCGACTCGAGCATCCAGGGCGATCGCTCCGTCAGCCGCAAGCTCACCGCCCGCGCCGCCGCCGCCTGGCGCACCGCCCACCCCGCAGGCACCGTCTCCTACCGCGACCTCGGCAGCAATCCCCTCCCCCACCTCGACACCGCCGGCGGACTGG
>NZ_JAODNI010000056.1 GCF_025465255.1 Pseudonocardia sp. | reverse complement strand
TGGACGACATTGTGGCGAAGTTCCGGGTGTCTGTCGATGTCGGTGGGTTGATTGCTGTGCCGCCGCAGTCCGCCTTTCTCTGTGTGGACGTCGGCGTGGACTGCTTGATCGACTCGATAAGCTCGTTGCGGCAGTTGCCGTTGTGGGAGAACGGCGGCTACCTGATGTTCCGGCCGGAGGTGTTCGACCACCTCATCGAGGGCTGCGACCTGATCGAGGACGTCTGTGCGCCGCTGGCGAAGCAGGGCCGGATGCTGGCCTACCGCTACCGCGGTTTCTGGCAGCCGGCGGACACGGTCAAGGAACGCACCGCGCTGGAAGCGGCCTACCAGGGCGGCACCCGACCGTGGATGCTGTGGGAAGCGCCGGATCGGGACCCGCTGCAGGCCGCGATCGCGGCCCTGCAGGGCGCCCGTCCCGAGCGCTGAAGGTGCGGATATGGCGGACGTGACCGGAGGAGGGACGACATGTTGAGCCTGCTCCCGGAGCGTCTGGACCGGATGCTCCTCCTCGGTGCCCACTGCGACGACATCGTGATCGGGGCCGGCGGGTCGCTGTTGGAGCTGTGCCGCGCGCACCCCGGCGTGCGGGTCACCGCCATGGTGCTCACCGGCGGGGGCTCGCTGCGCGAGGAGGAGGAACGCGCCGCGCTCGCGGCGTTCTGCCCCGGTGCGCAGCTCGAGATCGTCGTCCACGACATGCCGGACGGCCGGGTGCCGACCCGGTGGGAACGTGCCAAGCAGGCCGTGGAGGAGATGCGCGGGCTCGGCGAGCCGGACCTGATCCTCGCGCCGTCGCCGCACGACGCGCACCAGGACCACCGGACGCTCGCGGAGATCGTCCCCACGGTGTTCCGGGACCACCTGACCCTGGGCTACGAGATCCTGAAGTGGGAGGGCGACCTCGCCCAGCCCGCCGTCTACCTCCCGCTCGCCGAACCGGTGCTGCGGGAGAAGGTCGCGAAGCTGCACGAGCACTACGGCAGTCAGCGGGACCGGAACTGGTTCGACGCCGAGACCTTCGCGGGTCTGGCCCGGATCCGCGGCGTGCAGTGCCACGCCCGCTACGCAGAGGCGTTCCACGCGTCCAAGCTGGTCCTGGGCGTGGCGCCGCTCACCGGACCGGATCCCGTCGACTGATAACCCGGATGACGCCGTCGGCGATGCACCGGGTAGGAACGTTCCTCCAGGGAACGACCGACACGAGGAGAACCGAGCTGTGCGAGTTCTGTTGACCGGCCACCAGGGCTACCTGGGCACCGTGATGGCGCCGATCCTGGCGGCCGCCGGGCACGAGGTGGTGGGCCTGGACAGTGGCCTGTTCGCCGACTGCGTGCTCGGGTCGCTCGACACCCCGGACGTCACCGGGTTGTCCACCGACCTGCGGGACGTCACCGAGGACCAGCTGAAGGGCTTCGACGCCGTCGTCCACATGGCGGCCCTGTCGAACGACCCGCTGGGGTCGATGGCCCCGGAGATCACCTTCGACATCAACCACCACGCGTCGACCCGGCTGGCCACCCTCGCCAAGGGCGCCGGCGTCGGCCGCTTCGTCTACGCCTCGACGTGCTCGGTCTACGGCGCGCAGTCCGGCGACGACCTGGTGGACGAGGACGCCCCGCTCAAGCCGGTCACCCCGTACGCGATCTCCAAGGTCCGCGTCGAGGACGACCTGGCGAACCTCGCGGACAGCGGCTTCGTGCCGGTCTCGATGCGCAACGCCACCGCCTTCGGCTTCTCGCCGCGGCTGCGGGCGGACATCGTGCTGAACAACCTGGTGGGCCACGCGATCCTGTCCAACCAGGTCAAGGTCCTCTCCGACGGCACCCCGTGGCGTCCGCTGGCGCACGCGGAGGACATCGCCCGCGCCGTCGTCGCCGCCCTGACCGCGCCCGCCGAGGTGGTCAGCGCCCGCGCGTACAACGTGGGCACCGAGAAGAACAACCGGACGGTCGCCGAGATCGCGCAGGCCGTGGCCGACGCCGTCCCGGGCTCGGAGCTGCTCGTCACCGGTGAGGCCGGCAACGACCCGCGCTCCTACCGGGTGGACTTCTCCCGTGCCCGCAAGGAGCTCGGTTTCGAGGCCGAGTGGACGATCCCGGCCGGGGCCCGGCAGCTCGCGGACGAGTACCGCGCGCGAGGCCTCACCCAGGACGCCTTCGACAACCGGTTCACCCGCCTCGCGGTCCTGAACGCGCGCCAGAAGGCGGGCACGCTGGACGGCAGCATGCACGTCATCGGCTGACGCTCCCGTTGATGTTCACGAACGGCACTTTCGTTCATTAGGTTTGAACGAAGGTGCCGTTCGTGCATCGAGGGAGGGACCCGCGCATGTGCCGCAACATCCGCACGCTGCACAACTTCGACCCCCCGGCTCGTGACGACGAGGTACAGGCTGCCGCGCTCCAGTACGTCCGCAAGGTCAGCGGCACCGCGAAGCCGTCGCAGGCCAACGAGGAGGCGTTCGCGCGGGCCGTGGCCGAGATCGCGCACGTCACCCGGCACCTCCTCGACGACCTGGTGACCACCGCGCCGCCGAAGGACCGCGAGGTCGAGGCGGCCAAGGCCCGGGCCCGGGCGCAGGAGCGCTACCGCAACTGAGCGGTCCGCCGCTGTGCCCGTGAGCGGTCCGCCGCTGCACCCGTGAGCGGTCCGCCGCTGCACCCGTCAGCGGCCCGCCGCTGCACCCGTGAGCGGCCCGCCGCTGTGCCCGCGGAGCCCCGCCCGTCGCTCGATACGGTGAGCGGGTGCCTCGCAGTTACCTCCGCTTCCCGCACCTCGCCGGCGACACGGTCGTCCTCGTCGCCGAGAACGACATCTGGACCGCCCCGGTCTCCGGGGGCCGCGCCTACCGCCTGACCGCGGACGACGTCCCCGTCGCCGCCCCCCGCTTTTCCCCGGACGGCTCGCTGGTCGCCTGGACGTCCTGGAAGGACGGCGCCCCCGAGGTCCGGGTCGTCGGCGCCGAGGGCGGGGCCGCCCGCAGGCTGACGTTCTGGGGGGACCCGCGGACCCGCGTGGCCGGCTGGACCGAGCTCGACGGCGAACCGGCGGTCGTCGCCGTCTCCGCCGCGGGCGAGTCCTCACCCCGCCGGACCTGGGCCTACGCCGTCCCCCTCGGCGGGGGAGGGCCGCGCAGGCTGGACGTCGGGCCCGTCTCCGCACTCGCGCTCGCCCCCGACGGCCCCGGCCGGCTCCTCGGCACGACCATGTCCCGGGACATGGCCTGGTGGAAGCGCTACCGCGGCGGCACCGCCGGCAAGCTCTGGTGGGATCCGACGGGCTCGGGCGAGTTCGCGCGGATCGCCGAGGACCTCGACGGGCAGCTGGACTCGCCCATGATCGTCGGCGACCGCGTCGCCTTCCTGTCCGATCACGAGGGCTGGGGCAACCTCTACTCGCTGTCCCTGAACGAGGACGGCAAGGTGGGCACGGACCTGCGGCGGCACACGGACCACGGTGCTCCCGGCGCCCCGGAGTTCTACGCCCGGCACGCCACCACGGACGGCACCCGCGTCGTCTACGAGTCCGCCGGCGAGCTCCACCTGTTGGACTCGCTCGGTGCTGATGACGCTTCGCGTGGGCCAGAGCCGGTGAAGCTGGAGATCCGGCTCGCCGGTCCGCGGACCGACCGCGAGCCGTTCCGGGTCGGCGGCCGCCGGTTCACCAGCGCGGTCCCGGACAAGACGGGCCGGACCAGCGTCGTCTCGCTGCGCGGCACCGTCCACCGGCTCACCCATCGGGATGGGCCCGCGCGGACGCTGCTGGCCGAGCCCGGCGTGCGCGCGCGGCTCGCCCAGCCCCTCGGCGACGACCGGGCGATGTGGATCGACGACGCGACCGGCGAGGACGCCGTCGCCATCGCCCCCCTGGACGCGCACGCGGACCCCGCGGCGCTCGCCCGGTACGGCTCCGGGGAGCTCGGGCGGGTGCTGGAGCTCGAGGCGGCCCCGGACGGCGCCTCCGCCGCGCTGGCCACGCACGACGGCCGGCTGTTGCTGATCGACACCGTGACCGGCGCGATCCGGGAGCTGGCCCGGGGTGCGGCCGGGGAGATCGCCGGGCTGAACTGGTCCCCGGACAGCCGGTGGCTGGCCTACGAGGACCCGGTGGAGCCGGAGCTGACCCGGATCATGGTCATTCGGCCCGACACCGCCGACGACCCGGCCGACACCCACGTCGCCGTCACCGAGCCGCGGTTCGTGGACACGGACCCGGTGTTCACCGCGGACGGCAAGTACCTCGCGTTCCTCTCCCGGCGCAGCTTCGACCCGATCTACGACGAGCACTCCTTCGACCTGACGTTCCCCGCGTCCTGGCGGCCGTTCCTCGTCCCGCTGGCCGCGCGCACGCCGTCCCCGTTCGGGGCGAGCCCGGACGGGCGGCCGACCTCGCCGGCGGACGAGGGGCCGGATGACCTCCCCGCACTCACCGAGGAGGACCCCGCGGCCGAGGAGTCCGGCGCGGAGCCGGTTGCCGAGCCCGAGGCGAAGAAGGACGGGAAGAAGGACGACGCCCCGCCGGAGACGGTGATCGACGTCGAGGGCCTCTCCGGACGCGTCGTCCCGATCCCGGTGCCGGAGGCGCGCTACCGCGGGCTCGGAGCGGCGAAGGACTGTCTGCTGTGGTTCCGCGTCCCGGTCAGCGGGGTCCTCGGCGACGGCCGCGCGGACGGCGAGCGCGGGCCCCGGCCCGTCCTCGAGCGCTACGACCTGGCCCGACGCAAGCTGGACGTGATCGCGGACCCGGCGAACGCCTACGGGGTCAGCGGGGACGGCACGCGCCTCGTCGTGCGGGACGGCCAGACCCTGCGGCTGCTGCGCACGGACCGCTCCGGCTCCTCCGCCCCCTCCGACGGCGACGCGGACGAGTACGAGATCGACACGAGCCGGATCTCCGCCACGATCGACCCCACCGCCGAGTGGCGCCAGATGTTCGACGAGGCCGGGCGGCTGATGCGGGACCACTTCTGGGTCGAGGACATGGCGGACGTGGACTGGGCCGCCGAGCTGGCCCGCTACCGGCCGCTCGTCGACGCCGTCGGGAGCAAGGACGACCTCGTCGACCTGCTGTGGGAGCTGCAGGGCGAGCTCGGGTCGTCGCACGCGTACGTCGTCGGCGGCGGAGGCGGCGGGGACTGGGACGGCTCCCCGGGCCTGCTCGGTGCGGACCTCGCCCCGGACGCGGACGGCACCTGGCGGATCAGCCGGGTGCTGCCGCCGGAGACGTCGGCGCCGCAGGCGCGCAGCCCGCTGGCGGACCCGGGCGTCGACGTCCGGGAGGGCGACGCGATCCTCGAGGTCGCCGGGCGTCCGGTGGACCCGGACTGGGGCCCTGCGCCGCTGCTGCTCGGCGCCCACGGCCGGCTCACGGAGCTGACCGTCCGGACCGCCTCCGGTGAGGTGCGCCGCGTGGTCGTCCGGCCGCTGTCCGACGATGTCGCGCTGCGCTACCAGGACTGGGTCGCCGGGCGGCGCGCGTTCGTCGCGGACCGCAGCGACGGCCGGCTCGGGTACGTGCACGTCCCGGACATGGTCGCGTCCGGCTGGGCGCAGCTGCACCGCGACTTCGGCCGGGAGTCCAAGCGGGACGGGCTGCTCGTGGACCTGCGGGGGAACAGCGGCGGGCACACGTCGCAGCTGGTGATCGAGAAGCTGGCCCGCAAGGTGATCGGCTGGGACGTCGTGCGGCACCGGCACCCCGAGACCTACCCCGCCGATGCTCCGCGCGGGCCGGTCGTCGCGCTGGCGGACGAGCACTCCGGCTCGGACGGGGACATCGTCACCGCGGCGTTCAAGCGGCTCGGGCTCGGTCCGGTGGTCGGGGTGCGGACGTGGGGTGGCGTGATCGGCATCGACAGCCGCTACAGCCTCGTCGACGGCACCCGGGTCACGCAGCCTCGCTACTCGTTCTGGTTCGACGACCTGGCCTGGGGCGTGGAGAACCACGGCGTCGACCCGGACGTCGAGGTGGTGATCAGGCCGCAGGACTGGGCTGCCGGCCGGGACCCGCAGCTGGAGAAGGCCGTCGACCTCGCCCTGGAAGCCCTGGAAGTGACCCCCGCGGTCCGCCCCCCGGACCCCGCGACGCGCCCCTCCCGCCGCCGTCCGGACCTCCCACCCCGCCCCTGATTCCCGCGAGTCGGCACTTTCGGTCGACCGAGTCCGCGATCCCGGATGTCCCGGAACCGCCGACTCGGTCTCCCGGAAGAGCCGACTCGCGCGACGGGAAGCGCCGACTCGCGGGACCGAAAGTGCCGACTCGCGGGGGTGGGGGTCAGGCGGTGGGGGAGAAGACCTTCACGGCCTCGGCGGCGCTGCTCTCGCTGTCGTGCGGGGCGACCTCCTCCTCGGTGAAGGGGGTGCCGTCGGACATCCGGACGAAGTCCCGCAGGGCGGTGCCGGTGCAGGCGACGTCGGCCATCGGGGCGCCGACCTTCGCGTGCACGTCCGGGACGGCGACGGTGCGGAAGTCGATGCTGTAGCGGGTGCGGCCGGAGAGGTTCGGCAGCGACGCGTGCAGCTGGTCCCCGGAGAAGAGCATGATCCCGCCGACCGGGGGCACCACGGTGATCCGCGGCTCGTCGTCGGCGATGCCGTTGACCGGGGCGGGGTGCACGCGCGCGTCCTTGCCGCCGGAGAAGTCCTTGATCCGGCCGCGCCAGGCGTTGGCGACGTAGTAGTCGTAGTCCCCGGAGTTGTTCTCCACGTGGGCGCCGAAGCCGCGGGGGAAGAACTCCATGACGTTGTTCTCGGCGACCGGCCAGACCGGCATCCACCAGTTGATCTGGGCGGCCGGGGCGCCGTACCAGGTGTCGCGGTGGGCCTGGAAGGCGTAGGCGATGCCGGTGGAGAGACCGCCCTGCGGGAAGGCGGTGCGCAGCTTCGGGACGTCCGCGTGGATCTGCTCGGGGTCTCCGCCGAGCGCCTCGACGACCTTGCCGACGTGCTTCTTGGACTCGGGGTGGTGGATCCAGCGCGGTTTGAACTCGATCAGCAGGTCCGCGAGCTGCTCGGGGGAGTACGTCTCCTGGATCATGATCGGGTCGTGCGGCGCGAACAGCTCGGTGATCATGTCGCGGGTGAACTCGGCGAACTCGGCGATCGCCGGGACGTGCGTGTAGACGACGACGTCGCCCGCGAAGAGCCGCCGGCGGCGCTCCTCGTCGGTGTAGTCCGGATCGATGTGGACGTTGGCCATGTGTCCCCCTCCGAACCCGGCCGCAGTGCCCGCTCGGGGAGGGCGCCGGAGGCCGGGGCGTGGAATCTCGTGGAATTGTCGCCGCGCCGACCTCTCGCCGAAGCCCCCCGACCCGGTCAGCCGACGTGTCCGCAACGGTCGTTGCCGGACGTGGCGGGGCCAGCATAGAGGGCGGCCCTCGGCGGACTCGGGACGCCTCGATGCAGGTCAGACGCCTATCCGGGCGAATCGGACGAAGGGTGGCCTCACTCGGGCGGGTGATCGGCCGACGCGCCGGAGGAGTGCGGGTCGCCGGGCGTATGGTCGAAGGGGCGAACCCCACCCGGGGAGGACGACCGTTCCGGGGCCGGGGTCTGTCCGCATGCCCGCACGTGCACGTGTCATCGAGGAGTCGACGCCGTCATGGCCCCCCTGTCCGGTCTGCTCACCGCCGTCTCCGCCGATCCCGGGGTGCGCGCCGTGCTCGAGGCGTCCGCCGAGGTCGACGTCCGGGCCTCCGCCACGCCCGCCGTCCGCGTGGAGGGCCCCGGGGCGCTCCGCCCCTTCCTCGCCTCCGCCCTGTCCGCGCAGGGCACCGTCCTCGCCGTCACCGCCACGGACCGGGAAGCCGAGGACCTGGGCGCCGCGGCCGCCGAGCTGATCGGGCCCGACGCCGTCGCCGTCCTGCCGTCCTGGGAGACGCTGCCCCACGAGCGGCTCTCCCCGCGCCCGGACACCGTCGGCCGCCGGCTCACGATCTTCCGCCGGCTCTCCTCGGACGACGCGCCCCGCGTGGTCGCCGTCGCGGCCCGCAGCCTGATCCAGCCGATCGCCCCGGGGCTCGGCACGCTGGACCCGATCACCCTGCGCGTCGGTACCGAGCACGACTTCGAGGCGCTGCTGGAGCGCCTGGTCGAGCTGGCCTACACCCGCGTCGAGATGGTGACCACCCGCGGCGAGTTCGCGGTGCGCGGCGGCATCCTGGACGTCTTCGTGCCCACCGCGGAGCACCCGGTGCGCATCGAGTTCTGGGGCGACGAGGTGAGCGAGCTGCGGACCTTCTCGGTCGCGGACCAGCGCTCCGTCGAACCCGTCGAGGAGGTCGTGGCGCCCGCGTGCCGGGAGCTGCTCCTCACCACGCCCGTCCGCGAGCGCGCCGCCGCGCTCGCGCGTGAGCACGAGAACAACCCCCAGCTCCGCGAGATCCTCGAGCACCTGTCCGAGGGCATCGCGAGCGAGGGCATGGAGTCCCTGATCCCGGCGCTCGTCGGCGGTGAGCTGCAGCTGCTCACGGACCTGCTGCCGGCCGGCTCCCGGGTCCTGATCGCGGACCCGGAGCGGATCCGCACCCGCGCCCGGGACCTCGTCCGCACCGGCCAGGAGTTCCTGGAGGCGTCGTGGCTGGCGGCGGGCACCGGCGGTACCGCGCCCATCGACGTCGGCGCGTCCGCGTACCGGGACCTCACCGAGGTCCTCGAGCACGCCACCACCACCGGGCATCCGGTGGTCAGCCTCAGCCCGCTGCTCTCCGGCCAGGACGACGCGCTGGTCCCGGCCGTGCACGAGATCGAGTCCTACCGCGGGGACACCGACCGGGCCCTGATCGATCTCCGGGCGCACACCGCGTCCGGCGGGGCCGCGGTGCTCGTCGTCGCCGGGCAGGGCACGGCGGCCCGCTCGATCGAGCAGCTGCGCGAGGCCGACGTGCCCACGACCCTGGTCGAGGACCTGACCGACGAGCCGGAGAAGGGCCTGGTCACGGTCACCTGCGGGCGGATCCCCGACGGTCTCACCGCGATGGAGATCGGCCTCGTGCTGCTGTCGGAGGGGGACCTGACCGGCAGCCGCGCCGGGCTGGACTCCGCGACCCGCAAGATGCCCGCCCGTCGGCGCAACGCGGTGGACCTCGCCGCGCTGCAGCCGGGGGACTACGTCGTGCACAACCAGCACGGCATCGGCAAGTTCGTCGAGATGCGCGAGCGCAACGTCCAGGGCGCCACCCGCGAGTACCTGGTGCTGGAGTACGCGTCGAGCAAGCGCGGCCAGCCCGCGGACCGGCTCTTCGTCCCGACGGACGCGCTGGACGAGATCAGCCGCTACGTCGGCGGCGAGCAGCCGACCCTGAACAAGCTGGGCGGCGCGGACTGGGCCAAGACCAAGGGCCGCGCGCGCAAGGCCGTCCGGGACATCGCGGCCGGTCTCGTGCAGCTCTACGCGGCGCGCCAGTCGTCGCCCGGGCACGCGTTCGGCAAGGACACGCCGTGGCAGCGTGAGCTCGAGGACGCCTTCCCGTTCACCGAGACCCCGGACCAGCTGGCCGCGATCGATGAGGTCAAGCACGACATGGAGCG
This sequence comes from Pseudonocardia sp., assembly GCF_025465255.1. GTDB lineage: Bacteria > Actinomycetota > Actinomycetes > Mycobacteriales > Pseudonocardiaceae > Pseudonocardia. Next base: position 22,775 of record NZ_JAODNI010000056.1, on the reverse strand, counting down.
GCCGGTCCCGATGGACCGGGTGATCTCCGGGGACGTCGGTTTCGGCAAGACCGAGATCGCGGTGCGCGCGGCGTTCAAGGCGGTGCAGGACGGTAAGCAGGTCGCCGTCCTGGTGCCGACGACGCTGCTCGCCACGCAGCACCTCAGCACCTTCTCCGAGCGGATGCGAGCGTTCCCGGTCACGGTGAAGGGCCTGTCCCGGTTCACGGACAACGCCGAGGCCAAGGAGACGATCAAGGGGCTGACGGACGGGACCGTGGACATCGTCGTCGGAACACACCGGCTGCTGCAGAGCGGGGTCCGCTGGAAGGACCTCGGGCTGGTGATCGTCGACGAGGAGCAGCGCTTCGGCGTCGAGCACAAGGAGCACATCACCGCGCTCCGCGCCCACGTCGACGTGCTCACGCTCTCCGCGACACCGATCCCGCGCACGCTGGAGATGAGCCTGGCGGGCATCCGCGAGATGTCCACGATCACCACCCCGCCCGAGGACCGGCACCCGACGCTCACCTACGTCGGCGCCTACGACGACAAGCAGGTCGCCGCCGCGATCCGCCGCGAGCTGCTTCGCGACGGCCAGGTCTTCTACGTGCACAACCGGGTCAGCTCGATCGACCGGGCGGCCAAGAAGATCCAGGACCTGGTGCCGGAGGCGCGGATCGCCGTCGCCCACGGCCAGATGAACGAGGACATCCTGGAGCGCACGGTCAACGCGTTCTGGCACAACGAGTCCGACGTCCTGGTGTGCACCACGATCGTCGAGAACGGGCTGGACATCAGCAACGCGAACACGTTGGTCGTCGAGCGCAGCGACACCCTGGGGCTCTCCCAGCTCCACCAGCTCCGCGGCCGGGTCGGACGTGGCCGCGAGCGCGGGTACGCCTACTTCCTGTTCCCGCCGGAGCATCCGCTCACCGAGACCGCGCACGACCGGCTCGCCACCATCGCGCAGCACTCCGAGCTGGGCTCGGGCGCGGCCGTCGCGATGAAGGACCTGGAGATCCGCGGCGCGGGCAACATCCTCGGTGCGGAGCAGAGCGGACACATCGCGGGCGTCGGGTTCGACCTGTACATCCGGCTCGTCGGCGAGGCGGTCGCGGCGTTCCGCAAGCAGGCCGGCCCCGGGGGCGGCGTCGAGGAGGAGCACCTCACCGAGGTCCGGGTGGACCTCCCGGTGGATGCGCACGTCCCGCACGACTACGTCGACGGCGAACGGCTGCGGCTCGAGCTCTACCGCAAGATCGCGGAGGCCGGGGACGAGGCGGCGCTGGAGGCCATCGTCGAGGAGGTCACGGACCGCTACGGCGAGCCGCCGACACCGGTCCGGAACCTGCTCGCGGTCGCCCGCTTCCGGCAGACCTGCCGCACGCTGGGCATCGGCGAGGTGACGGTCACCGGGAACGTCCTCCGCATCGGCCCGGTCGACCTGCCGGACTCCCGGCAGATGCGCCTGAAGCGGCTGCACCCGAAGAGCGTCTACAAGCCGGCGTCGCGGCTGGTCACGGTCCCGAAGCCGACCGCCGGGAACAAGATCGGCGGTGCGGCGCTGCGGGACGCGGAGCTGCTCGAGTGGCTGACGACGCTGGTGAGGGAGCTGGCCGCACCGGTCGCCGTCAACGCCTGACCGGCGTCCGGCGGGCCCCGATCACGGTGTCGGGCGTTCGCCGGACAGCGGCGGGTCGCGTCGCGGTGGTAACGCCGTGCCCTCAGCGGGCGACGCCCACTGCGAGATGTCGACAGCGGAATTCCTCGACCGGTTCGGTCTGCGTTACGCGGCGGGCGCACGGGCGGTCGTCGGCGTCCTGATGGCGGTGGCCGCGCCCTTCGCGGCGCCGCCGGCCGGCACGGCCGTGTGCGCGCTCGTCGCGGTCGCCCTCGCGGGGTGGAGCCTGCTCTACCTGCACCTGATGCGGAAGGCCCCGCGGACCTGGGTCTGGGTCGTGGACGTCGCCTTCATGTGCGGGCTCTGCCTGGCGCAGTCCGTGCTCGTCGACCCGTCGCTGCTCGTGCGGTTCCTCGGCTGGGTCGCGCCGGTCTCGTCGCTCGCGGTCGTCGCGCTGCAGTGGCACGTGCGGCCGCTGCCGGGTGCGATCGCGACTGCGCTGGTGTGCGTCGCGTTCGTGGTCGGCGCGTCCGCGTCGCCGGGGGTGACTGTCGGGCAGGCGCTCGTCGCGGGCGGGGTGTGGACGGCGGTGGAGGCGGCGCTGTCCCGGCTGCTGTGGCGGCTCGTGCGGCGCGGCGGTCGGATCGCCGACGAGCACATGGCCGAGCGGTTCGCCGCCGAGCGGGAGTCGGAGCTCCGCCGCGCTCGTCGCGCTGAGCAGCGTGCGCACTGGGCGACCGTGCACGACACCGCGGCCAGCACGTTGATGATGGTGGGGGTGAGCGGCGTCCGCGGTGACGAGCCGTGGCTGCCCGGGCAGATCCGGCGCGACGTCGTGGCGTTGCGGGGGGAGCCGGGCGCGGCCGCGCGCGCCCGGGAGGTGGTCGAGGGTGCCGTCGCGGTCGCGCGGATCGCGGTCGACCTCCGGCTCGACGGCGACGTGGAGCTGCCGGGACCGGTGGCCGGCGCGATCGGCGGCGCGGTGGCCGAGAGCCTGGAGAACGCGCACCGGCACGCGCTCGTGGCCTCGGTGGCCGTCGACCTGCGGGTCGTGGACGGGCGGGTGCGGGTGACCGTCCGGGACTCCGGGCGCGGGTTCGACCCCGCCGCCGTGCCCGGCGACCGGTTCGGGCTGGCCCGCTCCGTGCGCGAGCGCATGGCGAGCGCGGGCGGGCGCGCGGTCGTCGAGTCGGCGCCGGGCCGGGGAACCTGCGTGTGCCTGGAGTGGCCGCATGCGTGACTCCCAGGACCTCTCGACCCAGGACCTGTCGACGCAGCTGCTCCGCGGGATGCGGATCGCGCAGACCGTGATCGTGCTCGTCATCCTGGTCGGGCTGAACGTGCCCAACCTGCTCGCCAACCTCGGCGGCTACCGGGTGCCATGGGCCGGGATCGCCTCGCTCGGCGTCTTCTTCGTCCTCGCCGGGATCGACGCCGTGCTCGTCGCCCGGCACCGGCTCTGGGGCCGCGCACGGTGGCCCGTCGCGGTGTTCCTGCTGGTGGTGACGCTGGGGGCGAGCCTCGCGCTGCACCCGGCGGAGCTGAGCGGCCCGGCGCACGTGACGCTCGGGTCGGCCGGCTGGATCGCCGTCCTGCTGTTCACCGGTGCCTCGCTCCGCGGGCTGCTGGCCGTGCTGGGGGCGCACCTGCTGATCGTCCTGGGCCTGCTCCTCGCGACGGGCCGGTCGGACCAGGTCACACTCGTCGCGTTCGCGACGACGGCGGTCGCGGTGACGTCGTTCCAGCTCGCGGTCGGGCTGGCAGGCTCGGCGCTGCGGGCCGTCGCCGTGCAGGCCGCCGCCGCCGCGGAGGAGAGCGCCCGGACCGTCACCGCGGACGCCGTTGCCGCCGCCGTGCACACCGACCGCGAGGCGCGCTACGCCGAGCTCCGGGCCGTCGCCCTGCCGCTGTTGCGCGGCATCGGGGACGGGACCCGCTCGCCCGCGGACCCGGAGGTCCAGCGCGCGGCGGCGCTCGGCGCGGCCCGGCTGCGGCGGATGTTCGCCGAGGAGCGCGACGCCGCGGACCCGCTCGCCGCCGAGCTCGCCACATTGATCGACATCGCGGAACGACGCGGCGTCGAGGTTCACTACTCCGAGCGCGGATCCCGGGCGATTCCGCCTCCGGACGTCTGCCAGGGGCTCCTCGACGAGGTCGGGGCGGGTCTGCTGGGTGCGGAGCGGACCGCGCGGGTAACGCTGAGCGGGGTGGAGCGGGCCGTCGTGCTGAGCGTCGTGTCCGACGCCGCCGAGGGACGCGTCGTGCCGGGGGAACGGACCCGGGCCGACGGCAGCACGGTCACCACCGTCGTGGGCGGCGGCCGGACATGGGTGGAGGCGAGATGGGCCCCTCGATCGTGATCGTCGACGATCATCCCGCGATCGTCGACGGGGTGCGCGCCTGGTGCGCGGCAGCGGAACCGCCGATCAGGGTGCTCGCCGCCGGAGCCAGTCCGGGCGTGGCCCTCGCGGGCACCGGGGCGGAGGCGGACGTCGTCGTCTTCGACCTGCAGCTCGACGGGGCCCCGGCCTTCCGCGCGCTCACCACGCTCGCGGACGCCGGCCGTCGGGTGGTCGTCTACTCGCAGCACGCGGACAGTGACACCGCCCTGCGCTGCCTGGAACTCGGGGCGGCGACGTACCTGACGAAGGCCGAGGGTCCGGAGCACCTGATCCCCGCCGTCCAGGCCGTGGTCGACGACCTGCCCTACACCCCTCCGGTGCTGGGCGGCGCGATGGCGGCGGACCGGCACCCGGACCGTCCGGTGCTGTCCGAGCGGGAGCGCGAGGTGCTGCTCGCGTGGTTCGAGAGCGACTCGAAGCAGCTCGTCGCGCAGCGGTTCCACCTGTCCGCGAAGACGGTCGACACCTACATCAACCGGGTACGGATCAAGTACGCGGACGTGGGGCGTCCGGCCACGACGAAGGCGGCTCTGGTGGCGAGGGCGCTGCAGGACGGGCTGATCGACCTCGCCGGCCTCTGAGCCCGAGCTCCTCAGCGGGGCGTCAGGACACAGAACTCGGCGCCCTCCGGGTCCTGCAGGACCGCCCACGGGACGTCGCCCTGCCCGATGTCGACGGGCGTCGCACCGGCGTCGAGGGCGCGGCGGCCGAGTGCGCGCTGGTGCTCGGCGGAGTTGCTCGCCAGGTCCGCATGCACCAGGTTGTTGACGACCTTGGCCTCCGTGACCGGCGCGAACACGAGATCGAAGATCAGCTCGCCGACGTCCGGGCAGCGCACGTCGACGTCGTCGGGGGTGTCGACGGCGACCGGCCAGCCGAGCAGCTCGGACCAGAACAGGCCGAGCGCGGAACCGTCCGCGGCGTCGACGACGACGTTCACCAGGCGGATCGGCATGCCGGGGGGCCAACGGCGGGCGGTGCCGCGGCTCGGGCGTTTCCCCCATGCACGAACACCCGAGCCGCCGTGCCCCGGCAAGGAGGCCGGGTGCCGCCGGCCGACGCAGTGTGCCCCCTGCGGTGTCGTCCGGCGGCGAACCCACGCCGACCCTATGTCCGCGGGACGCCCGGTCGTGTCGTGCGAACACCCGACAGGCGGCGATGGATGCCCGGCACCCGCGGGGCGGTGGTCCGTGGGTGCCGGGCCCTGTCGACCGTAGGAGCCCCGGTGCCGCGCCGCTGTCGGGTGAACACCTGACGTGCTGCTCGTTAACGTCCCCGCGGCCGGGTCGAGTACGAACCGAGCGCCGGGCGGTCCGGGCGCCCGCTTTCCGGGAGGAACGCAGTGTCGGTCACCCCCTCTTACCTGGCCGTCCTCGGGTTCGCGCTCTGGAACTCCGGCTACCGGCAGGGCACCACCGGGCAGAGCCTCGGCAAGCAGGTCATGGGCACGAAGCTCGTGAGCGCCAGGACCGGCGCACCGATCGGGTTCAACCCGGCGTTCGTCCGGCAGATCGCGCACGTGATCGACGCCCTGCCGTTCTACCTCGGCTACTTCCGCCCGCTGTGGGACGCTCGCCGGCAGACGTTCGCGGACCCGGTCTGCGACACCGTGGTGGTCCACGCGGGCTCCTGAGCACCGGCGGCGGTGCGACCCACGCCACGTCGGCGTGAGAGGCTGACCGCCGTGCGCATCAGGATGGGGCGTCTCGTTGCGTCCGCGGTGGTCGTCGGTGCCGTCGTCAGCGGCTGTGGCAGCGGGCCGAGCCAGGTCGACTCCGCGGTGATCCTCGGCCAGGACTCGATCTCGCTCACCCAGATGCAGGACCAGCTTCGCACCGCCCTGGGGCGTACGGACATGGTCCAGCGGATCACGCAGCAGGGCGGGACCACCGAGCAGATCTCCCGGGACGTCGTCACGGCCGCGGTGATGCACCAGCTGTTGGAGCGCGCCGCCCGGACCGAGGGCATCACGGTCACGGAGGCGCAGGTCGCGGCGGAGACCACGGCACTCGGCGGCACCGAGGCGGTGCTCGGCCGCACGCTGTTCGACGAGGAGAACCTGCACGACGCCGTGTGGGACCGGCTCGCCGCCACCGAGCTCGGACGCAAATACGCGGACCGGCTGTCCGTCACCGTCGACGTCGCGCTGACCACCACCCAGGCCGAGGCCGGGGCGAAGGCCCGCACGGTCGCGGCCGGCGGCCCGGCCGCCGAGGCCGTGTTCGACGACAGGAACACCGCCGCCCGCAATCAGGTCCTGCGGGTCGGCCAGGACCCGACCCTCGGCGCCACCGCCGCGTTCGGCACCCCCACGGGCCAGGTCGTCGCGTTCGAGCCGTCGCCGGGGCAGGCCGTCTGGGCCGTCATGCGCGTCACCCAGCGCTCCACGGACGCGCCGCCGAGCGAGCCCTCGGTCGTCTCCTCCACGGACAGCGACTCGCTCGCCGCGATCGGTCAACGCCTGGTCCAGCCGCTGTCGGACCAGCTCGCGGTCGCGGTCAACCCTCGTTACGGCGTGTGGGACCCGGTGCAGATGCGGGTCGTCGCCCCGGAGGAACGCGGCGGGGTGCTCCTGCCGGTGCAGACCGGGCGGGGCTGACGCGTGGCGCCCACCGTCGTCGTCCTGTCCCGGCGGCTCGGCGCCGTCCTGCCCGCGGCCGCGCTCCCGGCGTTGCGGAGCGCCTCGGTCGTGCTCGCGGATCCGAGCGTGCCGGACGAGCTGATCGCGGCATCGGGCGCCACACGCGCCGTCGAGGGCCAGTCCCTGCCGGACGACGCCGTCCTGCTGACGCTCGAACCCGCGCCCGACGCCGTCGTGACTCCGGAACCCCACGGCGCCGCGCTGCTCGACGCCGTCGCCGTCATGGATCGCCTGCGCTCGCCCGGCGGCTGCCCCTGGGACGCCGAGCAGACCCACGCGTCGCTGCTGCAGTATCTCATCGAGGAGTGCTACGAGCTCTACCAGGCGATCGAGGACGGCGACCGCGCGGACATGCGCGAGGAGCTCGGGGACGTCCTGCTCCAGGTGCTGTTCCACGCCCGGGTCGCGCAGGAGTCCGCGGAGGCGCCGTTCGGCATCGACGAGGTCGCGTCCGGGCTGGTGGCGAAGCTCGTCGGGCGGCACCCGCACGTCTTCGCCGGCACCGAGCGGATCGACACGGCGTCCGCGCAGGAGGGCCGCTGGGAGGAGCTGAAGCGGGCCGAGAAGCAGCGCACGTCGAGCGTCGACGGGGTGCCGCTCGGCCAGCCCGCGGTCGCCCTCGCCGCGAAGCTCACCAGCCGCACCGCGCGCGCCGGCCTCCCGGACGACCTGCTGCCCGCCGGCGGAGGCGTGGGGGAGGAGCTGTTCCGGGCCGCCGCGAAGGCGAAGCTCGCGGGGATCGACCCGGAGGCCGAGCTGCGCACCGCCGCCCGCCGCTTCGCCGAGCTGGTCCGAGAGGCCGAACGCACCGCGGCCGCCCAGGGCGCGGACCCGCACGCCCTGGACCCGGAGACCTGGCGCCGAGCCTGGCCCGCCTGACCGTTTCCTTTTCCCGCGCGCCTTTTCCCGCGCCCTCCCCGCGAGTCGGCACTTCTCGGCGCGCGAGTCGGGCTCTCGTGCCCCGCGAGTCGCGGTTTCCCGGCGCGCGAGTCGGCGCTGAGGACCGCGCGAGTCGGGGTTTCGTGTCGCGGGAGGCGGGGCCCGGCGCCGTGGCCGTCGAGGCGCGGTCTCCCGCATCTCAGAGGTCTCTCAGTCGGCGTCCGTAGCGTGGACGAGGTGCGCGGATCTGCAGCGGTCCTCCTCGGCATCCTGGGCGTCGTCGGGCTCGTGTTCCTCGGCGTCGTCCTCGTCGGGCAGGAGGGACGGGAGCGGACCACGTCGCGATCCGACGGCCTGACGCCCGCGGGTGTCCCGCGCGGCACCCCCGTCTCGACGGCCGCGCCGCTGCCCGACGGCGCGGACACCTCGATCTGGGCGCGGGACGCGGCCGCCAGGACCTCGATCCCGGCGCGCGCCTTGGAGGCCTACGCCGCGGCGGAGCTCGCCCAACGCGCCCGGACCCCTGACTGCCGGCTCTCCTGGGCCACGCTCGCCGGGATCGGCCGGGTCGAGTCCAACCATGCGCGGATCAACGGCTCCCGGCTCGACGGCCAGGGCGTCTCGTCGCCGCCGATCGTCGGCATCCCACTGGACGGCTCCAACAACACGCGCGAGATCGCGGACACCGACGGCGGCCGGCTCGACGGGGACACGACCTACGACCGCGCGGTCGGCCCGCTGCAGTTCCTGCCGACGACCTGGGCCCGTTTCGGCGGGGGCGGAGACCCCCAGCGGATCGACGACGCGGCGCGGGCCGCCGCGGCCTACCTCTGCGCCGAGGGCCGGGACACCGCGAGCGGGGACGGCTGGTGGGACGGGGTGCTCGCCTACAACCGGTCCGTCGAGTACGCACGGCTGGTGTGGGCGGCGGTGGACCGCTACGCCGGTGCGGCGGCCTGACGGGAGGAAGGACGAGCGGCGCGTGCCGGCCCGCCCACCCCCGACTCGGGGGTCGCGAAACCCCGACTCGCGCGCCTGAAAGCGCCGACTCGCGGACGGAAATACCGCGACTCTCGCGATTTCCCGCGGCGGTGGTCGCCTCGGGCGCCGGCTCCTAGCTGAAGAGGGACTGGGCCCAGTACTCGCCGTCCCCGACGCCCGGCGGGCAGGCGAAGAGGGCGGAGCCGTTGTGCTCCAGGTACTCCATCATCTTGTCCTTCTTCGCCAGCGCCCGCTGCATCGGGACGAACTGCGTCTCCGGGTTCCGGACGAACGCGACGAAGAACAGGCCCGCGTCGAGGTGGCCGTTGCCGTCGGAGCCGTCGACGAAGTTGTAGCCGCGGCGGAGGATCTTGACCCCGTTCAGCGACTCCGACGACGCCAGCCGGATGTGCGCGTTCATCGCGATCGCCGGCTGGCCGTCCGCGCCCTTCGCACGGAGGTCGGCGAGGTCGAACTCCTTCTGCCCGCTGAGCGGGTTGCCCTCCCGCTTGGTCCGCCCGACGATGGCCTCCTGTTCCTCGAGCGAGGTGCGGTCCCAGGTCTCGATGTGCATCCGGATCCGACGGGCCACCAGGTAGCTGCCGTCCGTCATCCACGCCGGGCCGTCCCCGGCCTCCACCCAGACGTGCTGGTCGATCTCCTGCGGTTCCTCGGCCTTGAGGTTGTTCGTGCCGTCCTTGAACCCGAAGAGGTTGCGCGGGGTGGCCTGCGCGGTCGAGGTCGACGACGTCCGCCCGAACCCCAGCTGCGACCAGCGCACCGCGGTGGTGCCGAAGCCGATCCGGACCAGGTTGCGGATCGCGTGAACGCCGACCTGCGGGTCGTCCGAGCAGGCCTGGATGCACAGGTCACCGCCGGAGCGGTTCGGATCGAGCCGGTCCCCCGTGAACGAGGGGAGATCGATCAACGCGGGCGGGCGCTTGCCCGCCATGCCGAGCTTGTCGAAGAACGACGCGCCGAGCCCGAGCGTCAGCGTGAGCGATGCGGCGGGCAGCCCCAGCGCCTCGCCGGTGTCGGCCGGCGGGGACAACGGGTTCAGTCCGACGGCGCCGTTCTCACTGGTCTCGAGCCCGGCGGTCATGCGTTCCGCGGCGGCCGTCCACTTCTGGAAGAGCCGCTGCACCTCGGCCCGGTCCGTCGTGGTGAGGTCCAGGGCCACGAAGTGCATCCGGTCCTGGGCCGGGGTGACGATTCCGGCCTGGTGCTGCCCCCGGAAAGGCACGACGCCGTCGTGGGCGGGCTCGTCGCTGCCGGCCGCACCGGCCGCATAGCCGATGCCGGCACCGGCACCGGCGAGCGCGACACCCGCCCCGGCGAAGCCGAACAACCGCCGCCGGGAGAACCCGCCGCCGCTCCCGGCGGAGGCCACGGGTGGCTCGTCCGGCGGGGCAGGAGGAGTGGACTCCGGCGCGGCGTCGGGTTCGGTCGAGGGGCGGGTCGAGCTCACGACGTGACGACCCCCGCGACCTGGCTGATCGGCTCACCGAGCGCGTCGACGGCGGCGGCCATGGCCTTCTTGTCGTCCTCGGTGAGCGTCAGGTAGCTCTTGTAGCCGTCGCCCTCGCGGTACTCGTCGAGCAGCGCGTCGACGGCGGCGAAGCGCTGGTCCAGCGTCGGGCCGAGCTGCGGGTCCTTCTCGTCGATCACCGGACGAAGTGCTGCGACCGCGCCCTGCGAGCCGTCGAGGTTCCCCTTGAAGTCCCAGAGGTCCGTGTGCGAGTAGCGGTCCTCCTCGCCCTCGATCTTGCCGGTGGCGACCTCGTCGAGCAGCTCCTTGGCGCCGTTGGCGAGCTGGACCGGGGTGAACTCGAGCGGGGCGACGCGCGTCTGCAGGTCCTTCATGTCGACCATCAGCTGGTCCGCGACGGCGGCCGAGTCCGGCTGCAGGCCGTCGGCCCACAGGTCCTTCTCCAGTCGGTGGAAACCGGTGAAGCCGACGCCCTGCTCGCGCTCGTCGTCCTCGCGGCCGTCCATCTTCGGGTCGAGGTCGCCGAAGGACTCGGCGACGGGCTCGATCCGCTCCCAGTAGGTGCGGGAGACCGGGAAGAGCGCCTTGGCCTCCTCGACCTTGCCGGCCTTGACGGCGTCGACGAACTCCTGCGTCTTGGGCACGAGCGCTTCGATCTGCGAGCCGACGTAGCGCTTGTAACCGGCGGTCGCCTCGGCGAGCCTGGCGTTCGTGTCGACCGAGCGGGCCGCCGTGCCGGTGACGGTGAAGGCGTTGCGGATGCCGTCGCCGATCATGCCGGGCTTGCAGGCGGTGGTGTAGGCGCCGCCGTCCGGCACCTCGACGATCAGGTTCCGGGACAGGCCCGGCCCGATGTTCTCGATCTCGCCCATGATCCGGTCGCCCGTGCCGTAGAGGTAGAACTCGGTGACCTTCGTGCCGGAGTTCTTGATCGAGAAGGAGATGTTGCCGGCCGGCGCCTCGGCGCTGGAGATCTCGCAGGCGGCATCCGTGGCGTTCACGGTGATCGGCCCGCCCGCCGCGGCGTCGCCGCCGGACGGGGCGGCGGGCTGGGCGGTGCTGGTGCACCCGGCGAGGACGAGTGCGGCGGTGCCTGCGGTGAGCAGGACGGCAGCCGACCGTCGGGTGGTGCGGGACATGGGTTCTTCTCCTCGGGGAGTCAAACTCGCGCAGCGGCGGGAGTGGTGGACCGCGCGCGCAGGGGGATGAGGAACAGCGTCAGGACGACGGCCACGTAGAGCACCCAGACGACGGCCTGGAACACGGTTGTCTGTGGGGAGAAGTTGAAGACCCCCTTGAGCAACGTCCCGTACCAGGAGTCCGGCGGGATCGTGGCGCTCACGTCGAAGGCGAGGGTGGCGAGGCCGGGCAGCACGCCGGCCTCCTGCAGGTCGTGCACGCCGTAGGCGAGGATCCCGGCGGCCACGAAGATCAGCAGCAGTCCGGTGACGGTGAAGAACTTCGCCAGGTTGATCTTCATGGCCCCGCGGTAGATCAAGTACGCGAGGACGATCGCCAGCGCGATGCCGATCAGGAAGCCGATCAGCGGCTGGGCGGTCTCGCCCGCGGCCTGGGCGGCGGCGAAGAAGAAGACGGCGGTCTCCAGGCCCTCGCGGCCGACGGCGAGCGTGGCCATGACGACGACCGCGATCGGCCCCATCCGGATCGCCGTCTCGAGCTTCCCCTGCAGGTCCGACGACATGGCGCGCGCATTGTTGCGCATCCAGAAGATCATCCAGGTGACGAAGCCGACCGCGATGATGGACAGCGATCCGCCGAGGGTCTCCGACGCCTCGAAGGTCAGCGCCTGCTCGGCGAGGGTGAGTCCGAGGGTGACGCCGACGCTCACGAGCACCGCGATGCCGACGCCGAGCCAGACCTTCGGGAGCTCGCGACGGCGGTCCGTCCGGACGAGGAACGCGACGAGGATACTGACGACGAGGGAGGCCTCGAGGCCCTCCCTCAGTCCGATCAGCGCATTGCCCAACACCGAGCCGGCCTCCGGTTCCCCGCTGCCTCGATTAGGTGAGGCTCATCAGTAGCGGGCTGAGGCTAGCTTGCCGAACCGACGATTCGGAAGGCTCTGTTCCGAGGGGCTCGTCGCCGGTCGTCGCCGGAAGGTCTCCGATGTCCGGATGGTCCTTGTCGAGAACGATCGGCGCGACGGTCAGCCCTGCAGGGTCGCGATGCGCGCCCGGGCTTCGCCGAGCGCCTCCTGGTACTCCGGCCGCGGGTCCATCACCACCGCCATCTTGAGCTGCGCGAGCGCCTCGCCGAGACGGCCCTGCCGCTGCAGCGCCTTGCCCAGCGCGAAGCGCGCGTAATGGTCCGACGGATCCAGCTCGAGCACCTTGCAGAAGGCCTGCTCGGCCCGCTTGAGCTGCGCGGAGTCCAGGTACGCGCGGCCGGCGAGCAGGTGTACCGAGGCATCGTTGGGCTGGCTCTCGACCACCGGGGTCAGGGCCTGCAACGCGTCGAGCGGACGCCTGTCGGACAACAACATCTCGGCACGACGGAACGACTCGAACACCAGGTTTCGCTCCCGGCGGGAGACGGGTTCGCTCGTCATGGTCATTCCTACGTTAGGTGTCGGGACGATGAATCGCGAGGCTTGTACATCCGTGCGCTCGCGCGGGCGCACGCGCGCCCGTGAGGCCCGGTGCGGGAAGCCGCACAGTGACGTGGCCCGGGTTCGTCCCCCGGATCGTCGGTACCTGCGGCTAACCTGACGCAGGCGAATCTCGGTACGGCGACGGTGAACAGGAGCAACGGGTGGCAGCCATCGAGCAGGTCGGGGCGCGAGAGATCCTCGATTCCCGGGGCAACCCCACGGTCGAGGTCGAGGTCGCCCTCGACGACGGCACGCTGGCCAGGGCCGCGGTGCCCTCCGGCGCGTCGACCGGTGAGCACGAGGCCGTCGAGCTGCGGGACGGCGACGCCCGCTATGGCGGCAAGGGGGTCGAGAAGGCCGTCACCGCGGTGCTGGACGAGATCGGCCCCGAGCTGACCGGCATGGAGGCGGTGGACCAGCGGCTCGTCGACCAGCGGCTCGTCGACCTCGACGGGACCCCGGACAAGTCGCGGCTGGGCGCCAACGCGCTGCTGGGCGTCTCGCTCGCGGTCGCGAAGGCCGCCGCGGAGTCCTCCGGGCTGGAGCTGTTCCGCTACGTCGGCGGGCCGAACGCGCACGTGCTGCCGGTGCCGATGATGAACATCCTCAACGGCGGCGCACACGCGGACACCTCGGTCGACGTCCAGGAGTTCATGGTCGCCCCCATCGGCGCCGAGTCGTTCCGTGAGGCCCTGCGCTGGGGCACGGAGGTGTACCACGCGCTGAAGTCCGTGCTGAAGGAGAAGGGCCTGTCCACCGGCCTCGGCGACGAGGGCGGCTTCGCCCCGGACGTCGCCGGCGGCACCAAGGGCGCGCTCGAGCTGATCGGCGTCGCCGTCGAGAAGGCGGGCTACACCCTCGGCACGGACGTGGTGCTCGCCCTCGACGTGGCGGCCACGGAGTTCTTCTCCGGCGGCGTGTACCACTACGAGGGCAAGGACCTCTCCTCGGCGGACCTGTCGAAGGTCTGGGCCGAGCTGGTGAACGAGTTCCCGCTGGTCTCGATCGAGGACCCGCTGTCCGAGGACGACTGGGACGGCTGGGTCTCGCTGACGCAGGCGATCGGGGACAAGGTCCAGATCGTGGGCGACGACCTGTTCGTCACCAACCCGGAGCGGCTCGAGGAGGGCATCAACCGCGGCGCCGCGAACGCGCTGCTGGTGAAGGTCAACCAGATCGGCACGCTGTCCGAGACGCTCGACGCCGTCACACTGGCCCACTCGTTCAGCTACCGCTGCATGATGAGCCACCGCTCCGGCGAGACCGAGGACGTGACGATCGCGGACCTCGCCGTCGCCACCGGCTGCGGCCAGATCAAGACCGGCGCCCCCGCCCGTTCCGAGCGGGTCGCGAAGTACAACCAGCTGCTGCGCATCGAGGAGGCCCTCGGTGACGCCGCGCGCTACGCCGGTGAGCTGGCCTTCCCGCGGTACACGGTGCCGCAGGCCTGAGGCCGACGATGGCGGCGGTGTCCCACGCGGAGTCCGAACGGACGCGGGCCCGGGGTGACCGGGCCCGCACCGGTCGTGGCGCCGCGCGCCCGACGAGCGGCAAGCGGGTCCGGGAGCCGCGGCTCACCCGGAGCCGGTCCCGGGGGGTCGTCGCGGCCACCACCGGCCTGCTCGGGCTGTCGTCGACGCGGCGGGCGGCGATCCTCGCCATCGTCGTCTGCGCGTTGACGCTGACCGTCGCCATGCCGCTGCGGAACTACGTGGCGCAGCGCCAGGCGCTGACGGAGGTCTCCGACCAGCAACGGGCGTTGGCCGCCGAGGTCGATCAGTTGACCGAGCGACGGGCGCGGCTGTCGGACCCGGAGGAGATCGCGGCCGAGGCCCGGTCCCGGCTGGGGTACGTCAAGCCCGGCGAGACCCCGTACGTGGTGCAGCTGCCCCGGACCGCGGACCCGGCCGCGGCGGAGGCCGCACAGGCGAACACCCCCTGGTACAGACAGTTGTGGAGCGACGTGACGCAAGGATCCCCGCAGTGACTAGCCCCGCGAGCCGGGATTCGGCGGCTACCGGGTCGGGGTCCGCGGAGGTTTCGGCCGAGGACCTCGCCGTGATCGCCGAGCAGCTCGGTCGCCCGCCCCGCGGCGTCCTCGCGGTCGCGGCACGGTGCCCGGCCGGCCACCCCGCGGTGGTCCGGACGGCGCCCCGGCTGCCGGACGGCACGCCGTTCCCCACGCTCTACTACCTGACCTGCCCGAAGCTGGCGTCCCGGATCGGGACGCTCGAGGCCGAGGGCCTCATGCGCGAGCAGACCGACCGCCTCGCCGAGGAGCCCGAGCTGGCCGCGGCGTACCGGGCCGCGCACGAGTCCTACCTGGCCGAACGGGACGCGATCGGGCCGCTCGGCACGGACGTCAGCGCGGGCGGGATGCCGGACCGCGTCAAGTGCCTGCACGTCCACATCGCCCACTCCCTGGCGAAGGGCCCCGGGGTCAACCCGATCGGCGACGACGCGCTCGCCCACCTGGGTGACTGGTTCACCACGGGTCCCTGCTCCGCCTGAGTCGGCACTTTCCGCCCCGCGAGTCGGCGTTTACGGTGGTTCGAAACACACCTCCCGGTCGTCCGACGCCCTGTTGCGGCCGTCCGGACTCGTGCACTCGCGCGCCGGAAATTGCCGACTCGCGCGTCCGAAACTGCCGACTCGCGGGGAGTCGGGGGTGAGGTCAGGTGGTGGGGGTGACGCGGGTGAGGAGGGTCCGGGTCGCGGTCGTCGAGGGCAGGGTGCCCGCGGTGCGCCACGGGCCGTCCGCGGCGAGGCGGGCCGAGACGAACGCGTCCGTGGCCTCGGTCGGCGCGGTCCGCAGCATCAGCGAGCCCTGCAGACAGAGCGCCAGGAGCTCGGCGAGGCGCCGGGCGGTGCGCGGGTCCGGCTCCCGCAGCGCGGTGCGCAGCGACGAGCACGCGGCGTCGAACCGCCTGTCCGCGCCCGCGGCGGCGTCGACCTCCGTCAGCACCGCGTCCACGGACTCCGGGGACCGGCCGACGGCGCGCAGGACGTCGAGTGCGGTGACGTTCCCTGAGCCCTCCCAGATCGAGTTCAGCGGCGCCTCCCGGTACAGCCGCGGCATCGGGGACTCCTCCACGTACCCGTTGCCGCCGAGGCACTCCAGCGCCTCCGCGACGACCGCCGGCGTCCGCTTGCACACCAGGTACTTCGACGCCGGCAATGCCAGCCGCAGCAGCGCCGTCTCGCCGCGGTCGGCGGCGCCGGCCAGCCGCAGCGCCAGCGTCGTCGCCGCCTCGGACTCGACGGCCAGATCCGCGATCACCGCCTGCATCAGCGGCTGATCCGCCAGCCGGGCCCCGAACGCGCTGCGGTGCGCCACGTGGTGCGCCGCCTCGGACACCGCCGCGCGGATCGTGCCGGCCGAGCCGAGGACGCAGTCGAGCCTGGTCATCGACACCATCTCGATGATCGTCGCGACGCCGCGGCCCTCGTCGCCGACGCGCCACCCGAGCGCACCCGCGTACTCGATCTCCGACGAGGCGTTGGACCGGTTCCCGAGCTTGTCCTTCAGCCGCTGGATCCGGAGCGCGTTGTGCGACCCGTCGGGGAGCACGCGGGGGAGGACGAAGCAGGTCAGCCCGCCCGGCGCCTGGGCGAGGGTCAGGAACAGGTCGTTCATCGGTGCCGAGGTGAACCACTTGTGCCCGACGAGCGAGTACGTCCCGTCCGCGTTCGGTGTCGCGACGGTCGTGCCGGTGCGGACGTCCGAGCCGCCCTGCTTCTCCGTCATCGACATCCCGGCGAGCAGCCCCGCCTTGGTCTCCGGCCGCGCAAGTCCCGGCGCGTAGGTCCGGGAGGTGAGCCCCGGCTCGAACCGCGCCGCGAGTGCGGGCGCGTGCCGCAACGCCGGGATCGCCGCGTACGTCATCGAGATCGGGCAGCAGTGTCCCTGTTCCAGCTGGCTGACCAGGTAGAACCCCGCGGCGCGGGTGACGTGGGCCCCGGGGCCGCCCGCCCACGGCGCGGCGTGCAGCCCGGCACCGACGGACAGTTCCATCAACGCGTGCCACGACGGGTGGAACTCCACCTCGTCGACCCGGTGGCCGTAGCGGTCGTGGGTGCGCAGGACGGGCTCGTTCTCGTTGGCCAGCCGCGCGTGCTCGCGGTACTCCGCCGAACCGACCGGGGCGGCGAGGCCCTTCAGGTCCTCGGGAGCGCCACCCTCACGCCGCAGCGCGTCCGTGAGCCCGGGGTCGCAGGCCAGCGGATCGAAGCCGTCGAGCGGCGGGGCCTGGTTGGTCACCGTGTGGGTGCCCAGATCGGTCTGCGGGTCGACATCGCTGTACGCCACGTACCGGAGAGTAACCCCGACTCCACCCGCGATGGACCCCCCGCGCGAGCAGTTCGCGCACGGGACCTGCCGGCCGGCCGGGCTGCGTGATGTGCGAGGTCCGGACCGCGTAGCGTGGTCGGCCGGAACGGCGAAGGGAACTCCTATGTCTCGGGTGGCCGCGATCGACTGCGGGACCAACTCGATCCGCCTCTTGATCGCGGACGTGACCACGAGCTTCGACGGCACTCCCCAGCTGCGGGATCTGCACCGGGAGATGCGGATCGTGCGGCTGGGCAAGGGCGTGGACGCCACGGGCGAGCTCGACCCGGAGGCGCTCGAGCGCACCCGCGTCGCGCTCGTCGACTACGCCGCGGCGGTGCGCCGCAAGGGCGTCGAGCGCGTCCGCATGGTCGCGACGTCCGCGACGCGCGACGCGAGCAACCGCGAGGACTTCTTCGGGATGGTCCGGGACACCCTCGGGATCGACGCCGAGGTGATCAGCGGCGACGAAGAGGCCCGGCTGTCGTTCGAGGGTGCGGTCGGCGAGCTGGACCCGGAGGACGGCCCGTTCGTGGTCGTGGATGTGGGCGGCGGGTCGACGGAGCTGGTCGTCGGCGAGCTCGTGGACGGCAAGGCGAGTGTGACGGCGGCGAAGTCCGTGGACGTCGGCAGCGTCCGGCTCACCGAGCGCTGCCTGCCCGGGGATCCGCCCAGCCCGGAGGACGTCGGCAAGGCCCGCAAGGTGGCCGGCGGGATCCTCGACGAGGCCTTCGCCGCGGTGCCGGTCGAGGGCGTGAAGACCTGGGTCGGTGTGGCGGGGACGATCACCACGTTGTCCGGGATCGCGCAGGACCTGCCGGAGTACGACCCCGAGGCCGTGCACCTGTCGCGGCTGAGCCGCGAGGACATCCACCGAGTTGCGCAGCAGCTCGTCACGTCGCCGAAGTCGGAGCGGGAGAAGCTCGGCGCCCTGCACCCGGGGCGGGTGGACGTGATCGCCGCGGGGGCGATCGTCGTCGAGGCGTTGGCGGACGAGCTGCACGAGCGCGCCGGGATCGACGAGATGGTCGTCAGCGAGCACGACATCCTGGACGGGATCGCCCGCTCGATCGCGGTCTGACGTGCTCCGGAAAGTGGCTTTCCCGCCGACGCCGACCACGCTCGCCGAGCTGGACGCCCAGATCTCGGAGTGTCGCGCCTGCCCCCGGCTCGTGGCGTGGAGGGAGGCGGTGGCGAAGGAGAAGCGGGCGGCGTTCCGGGACTGGACCTACTGGGGACGCCCGGTGCCCGGCTTCGGCCCCGCGGACGCGTCGATGCTGATCGTGGGGCTGGCGCCGGCGGCGCACGGCGGCAACCGGACCGGCCGGATGTTCACCGGGGACCGTAGCGGGGACTTCCTCTACGCCGCGTTGCACGCCGTCGGGCTCGCGAACCAACCCACCGCCGTCGACAAGGACGACGGGCTCGCCCTGCGCGGGACCAGACTCACCTCGCCGGTGCGGTGCGCCCCGCCCGCGAACAAGCCGACGACCGAGGAGCGGGACACCTGCCGGCACTGGCTCGACGCCGAGCTGGCCCTGCTCGCGCCGACAGTCCGCTCGGTCGTCGTGCTCGGGGGCTTCGGCTGGCAGTCCCTGCTCCCCGTCCTGGCCGGCCACGGCTGGACCATCCCCACACCGCGCCCGAAGTTCGGCCACGGCGCCCACGTCGAGCTCGCCGGGTCCAGGCCGCTGCACCTGTTCGGCAGCTACCACGTGAGCCAGCAGAACACATTCACCGGGCGCCTGACCCCCGCGATGTTCGAGGACGTCCTGCGCGCCGCGGGCGTCGCCGCAGGCCTCCTGTAGCGGGACTCACAGCGCCTCGACGCAGATCACGCCCGAACCGGTGATTGGGCTTAGGTCCTCGGGGTACGAATGTCGGTATGGCGCATGGTCAGAAAATCGTCGTGGTCGGCGGCGGCTACGTCGGCATGTACACCGCTCTGCGGCTGCAGAAGAAGCTGCGCCGCGGCGAGGCCGACATCACCGTCATCGACCCGCAGTCCCACATGACCTACCAGCCCTTCCTCCCCGAGGCGGCCGCCGGCTCGATCGAGCCGCGCCACGTCGTCGTCCCGCTGCACAAGGTCCTGCGCGGCTGCCACGTCCTGACCGGGCGGGTCAGCGCGATCAGCGACGCGGAGAAGAAGGTGACCGTCGAGACGGCCGCGGGCCACACCACCTCGCTCGACTACGACGTGCTCGTGGTCGCCCCGGGGTCCGTCGCGCGCACGCTGCCGGTGCCCGGGCTGCCCGAGCAGGGCATCGCGTTCAAGAACGTCGGCGAGGCCATCTACCTCCGCAACCACGTCCTCTCCCGGCTCGACGCCGCGGCCACGACGGACGACCCGGAGCTCCGCCGGCGGCTGCTCACGTTCATGGTCGTCGGCGGCGGCTACGCGGGCGTCGAGGCGCTCGCGGAGCTCGCGGACATGGCCCGGTACGCCACGAAGTACTACGAGGGCATCGCTGCCGAGGACCTGCGCTGGGTGCTGGTCGAGGCGATGAACCGGATCATGCCGGAGGTCGGGCCCAAGATGGGCGTGTACACCGTCGGACGGCTGATCGACGCCGGCATCGAGGTCCTGCTCGAGACCCGGGTCGAGTCGATGGTCGGCGGGCACGTCGTGCTCAGCGACGGCACCGAGTTCGACGCGGACACGATCGTCTGGACCGCGGGCGTCAAGCCCAACCCGATGCTCGAGCAGACGGACCTCCCGCTCGGCCCGCGCGGCCACGTCCTCTGCGCGGCGGACCTCGCGGTCGAGGGCAAGCCCGGCGTGTTCAGCGCCGGCGACTGCGCCTCGGTGCCGGACCTGTCGAAGGACGACCCGCAGGCCCGCACCAGCCCGTCGGCGCAGCACGCCGTGCGGCAGGCGAAGGTGCTGGCGGACAACATCGTCGCCCACCTGCGCGGGGGCGAGACCAAGCCCTACAAGCACAGCTACGCGGGATCGGTCGCGAGCCTGGGGCTCTACAAGGGCGTCGCGCAGATCTACGGCGTCAAGCTCCGGGGCTTCCCGGCGTGGTTCATGCACCGGACCTATCACGTCAGCCGGATGCCCACCTGGAACCGCCGCTTCCGGATCGTCATGGACTGGACGACGGCGCTGCTCATGGGCCGCGAGGTCGTCGCGCTCGGGCAGATCCACGAGCCGAAGGCGGAGTTCAGCCGGCTCGCCGCGCCGAAGCCCGTCGCCCCGGCCGCCCCGGTCGCCGGCACGGACGCGGGCGAGCCGGTCAGGAGAAGCGCGTAGCGCCTGTGCGCGGTGATCGTTGCCAGGGCGACGATTACCGCGCACCAGTGCCGGAGGCGCGGCCTTCGAGGTAGCGACGCTCGGGCAGGCTGTTGGTCTGCCGGGCGGCGGTCCGGTACTGCTCGCGGGCCGCGTCCGGCTCGCCCGCCAGATCGAGCAGGTGCGCCCGGACCGCCGCGAGCCGGTGGTTCCCGGCCAGCCGCTCGTCGTCGTCGAGGGTCGTGAGCAGGTCCAGCCCCGCCCGCGGCCCGCGCGCCATCCCCAGCGCAACCGCGTGGTTCAGCGTGTAGACGGGGTTCGGCGAGACCTTCCCGAGCAGCTCGTAGAGCGCGACGATCTGCGGCCAGTCCGTCTCCTCCGCCGTGGCGGCCTCCGCGTGCAGCGCCCCGATCGCCGCCTGCAGCTTGTACGGGCCCAGCGCGCCCCGGGCCAGCGCCTCCTCGACGAGTGCGGTCCCCTCCGCGATCGAGGTCGCGTCCCACAAGCTCCGGTCCTGCTCCGCGAGCGGGACGAGATCGCCGTCCGGCCCCGTGCGCGACGGCCGGCGGGCGTCGGTGAGCAGCATGAGGGCGAGCAGGCCGGCGACCTCGCCGTCCTCCGGGAGCGTGCGGCGGAGCATGCGGGTCAGCCGGATCGCCTCGCCGGTCAGCTCGGTCCGCGCCAGGACCTGGCCGGACGACGCCGTGTAGCCCTCGTTGAAGATCAGATAGAGGACGTGCCGGACGACGGCGAGGCGGTCCTCGCCGTCGTCCGGGGTGCCGAACGTGGCACCGGCCTTCCTGATCGACTTCTTGGCGCGGCTGATCCGCTGCGCCATCGTCGTCTCCGGGACGAGAAAGGCCGCGGCGATCTCCGCGGTGGTCAGGCCGCCGACCGCCCGCAGGGTCAGGGCCAGCTGCGACGGCGGGGACAGCGCGGGATGACAGCACAGGACGAGCAGGGTCAGGGTGTCGTCCGACTGCGGGGACTCGATGCCGGACAGGGGTTCCTCGAGGACGGCGGCACGTTCCTCGCGTCGTCGGCTCGCGTTCTCGCTGCGCACCGCGTCGACGAAGCGGCGGGCCGCGACCGTGACCAGCCAGCCGTGCGGGTTGTCCGGGACGCCCTCGCCCGGCCACTGCGTCGTCGCGGCCAGGAGCGCCTCCTGCACCGCGTCCTCGCACAGGTCGAACTGGCGGTAGCGGCGCACGAGCACCCCGAGGACCTGCGGCGCGAGCGTGCGCAGCAGGTCCTCGGTGCTCGTCACATCTCCTCGCCGGAGACGTCGAGGATGGGCCGCACCTCCATCGCGGTGAACCTCGCGCTCGGCCAGCGGGCGGCGATCTCGACGGCGCGTGCCTCGGACTCGCAGTCGACGATCAGGTAGCCGCCGAAGTGCTCCTTGGCCTCGGCGAGCGGGCCGTCGGTGATCACCGGGATGTCGTCGCGGACGCGGACGACCTTGGTGCTCGCCGGATCGGCCAGCGCGTCGGTGCTGACCAGCTCGCCGGACTCGGTGAGCTCGGCCATCAGCGCGTCCATCTCGGCCATCAGGCCCTCGCCGTCCGGCCCGAAGAAGACGGAGCGGGTGTCCGGGTTGTCGTAGATCATCAGCATGTACTTCATCGGGGCTCTCCAGCGAAGTGGGTGATCAGGACAGGGGCGAGCACGCCGGGGTCGACGGCGTGGCCGGGCCAGCGCCGGGTCTCCATGGCTTCCTCCTGGTCCGGGCCGTGGGTGACCCGTTCGCAGGCAGGTCGGAGCCAGCCTGGCGGTCTCGACACCCGGCCACAAGATTCTTCGCCGAGTGCCGGCCGGGGAAGGGGTCGTCGCTAGGGTGGCGGGGACGCCCCCGTAGCCCAACCGGCAGAGGCAGGCCCCTTAAAAGGGTCACAGTGTGGGTTCGAATCCCACCGGGGGCACCCTGTCCGACCAGTCCGATCATGCCTCTGAGCTGCGGATTCCTTCGACCTTTGGCCCCAGTGCTGTCCGGCCGTGTTCGGTCAGGGCCGGGGTTCTCCGGCTGTCTGTGCCGAATGCGTGCCGAAGTCGGGCGTCACACTGCACCCCGGGAACGTCCTTCTGGCAGGTCGCTTCGCACCTCGACGGCGTACGTGCCGCAATCGCATGTCGGCGTGTCACGGGGCGGAGGAGCACCGTCCTGGTGCATCTCGCCACAAGTAGAGCAACCTGTCAGTACTACCCAAGCCCAACTACCCAAGCCCAGAGATGATCCGGTCGCTCTCTGTCAGGAGCTCGTTCAGTGCCTGCGCCTCAGCGGCGATGGCTCTGGCGAATAGCTCGTCGTCATCCGACCGCATGATCGGTAGGGATCCACTCGACAGCCGCTGCCGCAGCTCCTCCTCCTCACGTCGCCGCTCGACCTGCCTCCAGCGGTCCTGCTCGCGCTGGTCAAGGCGTTGCGCAGACTCAAGGACATGCTGAAGCCTTCCCCGGATGCCATCAAGGCGCCGCCTCCGGCCGACGGGTGGCGCTCAGCTACGAGGCATCGGCGATCGTGGTACTTCAACCTGTCTGGATGGCCGGATCGGGACGTCGAGCAGGTTGCGACTGGTCTCCAGCCTTACGCCAAGTAGCTTG
>NZ_JAODNI010000054.1 GCF_025465255.1 Pseudonocardia sp. | reverse complement strand
GGGGTCGGCGACGTCGAAGTCGTAGAGCGGCGGGACGAAGTAATGGTCCAGCAGCACGGCGGCCGCGACCGCGGCGGCCAGCGCCGGGGCCAGCCCACCGACCCGCGCCACGACCACCACGGCGATGAGGTAGAGCAGCATCTGGCTGGGCAGATTCAGGACGTCGCGAAGCAGGGTCAAACACACTGTCAGCAGGGGAAGAACAACCAGCCCGGCCAGCGCCCCGGCCAGCCGACGCCGCGGGGAGAGCCTCGCGCCCAGAACAGGCAGGCGGCCCTTCAGCACCGTCGCCGCCGGTGCGGCAGGCCTCAACGGGGTAGCCGACCGTCTCACCGCAGTCGGTCGAGACCTCCGCCGGCCCGGCTGAGCAGCCTCTCGATCGCCTCGGCGGACACAGCCGGTTTCCCCAAGAAACCGATGGCCGGACTCGCCTCGATCAAGTCGGCGAGATCGTCCTCGGCGTGGGCGGAGATCAAGATCAGATGCCCGGGGTCGAGGCTGTGCTCGTCGACGAGCCGCCGCGCCAGCTCGAAGCCGCTCTCTCCCCCGAGATCGACGTCGACGAGCGTCACGTCGGGATGCAGCTCGGCCGCGCATCGGAGCGCCTCCGCACCCGTCGAGGCGACACCGACGATCTGGAGGCCCTCCCGCTCGAGCAGCGCGCGGGCAGCCTGGAGGAAACCCGAGTTGTCATCGACGATCAAGCAGCGCAGGGCAGCCACGATCTCAGGCTAGGAGCGGGGCGGTGGCGCGGGCATTGCAGCTAACCGCCATCTCGGCCGGCACTGCCCGCGAAACGAAAACATGGTCGCCGCCGCGCGTGGCGTCCGGGCACCTTCAGCAAAGGCCCTTCAGCGCGAGTCGAGAGGAAGGGAGCGGAGCCGGCGACCCCGCCCCCGATACAGAATCGTTCGACCGCTCCTCGGGCACCGTGCCCGTGCGAATCAACAGCGTCGACCGTGCCGACGCTGTGAACCCGGGTCCTGCCATTGCCTGTGGGCCTCCGGCGCCACGTCTGGTCGACGGACTCCCGGTCGCGCGCCGATCAGAGGTGGTGGACGTGCGCGCCCGGGTGCCGGGGCGGAGTGGCCTGGTCCATGTGTCGGGATCGCCGCAGCGCCAGCTCCGTGACGGCCATCAGCAGCGCCAGCATCATGCAACCGCAAGCGCACAGCAGCGCGTCGGATCCCGCTGACGCGTAGTCGCTGCCGGTACCGGTGAGACCCCGGTAGAAGACGGTGGCGAGGACGGCGGTGCCGATCGCCGCGCCGATCCGCTGGGCGGTCTGCAGCGCGCCGCCGGCCGCGCCGGCCATCGACACGGGCACGTCCTGCAGGGTCAGCGTCATGTTGGGTGAGGTGACCATGCCGCCGCCGAGCCCGGCCAGGAGCAACGGCCCCGCAACCGCCCACGCGGCCTCGTCCCCACCGACGTGCCGCAGCACCAGCGCGGCGACGGCCAGCCCGACGATCGCTGCGATCAGCCCGAACACGGTCAACCAGCGCCCGACCCGGGACACGAGTCGACCGGCGATCGCGGCCGAGATCGCCACCCCGATCGCGAACGGGGTCACCGCCAGGCCGGAACGCAGAGGCGAGTAACCCAGCCCGTCCTGGAAGAACAGCGCCAGCACCAGCCAGATGCCCGTGAATCCGATGAAGTAGACCAGTCCGATACCCGATCCCGCCGGGTAACCCGGGGTGTGCAACAGCCGCGGCTCCAGCAGCGGCTGCCGTCCCTTGCCGATCGTGCGGACCTCCCACCAGGCGAACGCGACGAACAGCAGCCCGGCCACGCCGAACAGCGGCCACTGTCGACCCAGCCCGCCGGTCTCGGCGCTCACCAGGGGTAGGAGGAGGCTGAGTACGCCACCACCGAGCAGCAGCGCCCCGACCAGGTCCAGATGGACACCGCGGCGGCCGCCACGGGTTGTGGACGGTACGAGCCGAGCGGCGAGCAGCAGCGCGACCAGGCCGATCGGCACGTTGACGTAGAACACCCACCGCCAGCCGTCGGGGCCGGGGAACGCGGACAGGATCAACCCGCCGATCACCGGGCCCGCCGCGGTGGCCAGCCCGACGGTCGCACCGAGGATCCCGAACGCCCTACCGCGCTCGTCGCCGCGGAACAGGTCCTGGATCAGCCCGGAGTTCTGCGGGATGAGCATGCCGCCGGCGACGCCCTGCAGCAGCCGCGCGACGATCAACAGCTCCATGTTCGGCGCCGCACCGGTCAAGGCACTCGTCACCACGAACGTGCCCAGAGCGATCAGGAACATGCGGCGCCGCCCCACGGCGTCGCCGAGGCGCCCTGCCGCCACCAGCACCAGCCCCAGGGTCAGCGCGTAGCCGGACACCACCCACTGCACCGTCGACGCCGATGCGCCCAGCCCGCGCTCGATCGAGGGCAGCGCCACGTTGACGATGCTCACGTCGAGCAGGCTCATGAAGGCGGCCACCTGGGTGACGGCGAGCGCGCGCCAGCGCTTCGGATCGGCTGTCTCCGCCGATGGGAACGTCGACATGGCCCGGCCTGCGCCCGTCGAGGGTCCGCCGTGAGCATCCGACGGCTGCCGTTGATCCGGCCTCGGCTCCGGCGGGCTCGCCGGCGGTCGGGGTTCCCTGCCGTGCTCCTGGGCCATCACACCAGCGTCCGGGTGAGGTGCTCGAGCCGGCATCACGGCTAGCGGCTCTTCTGCCGTGCCGGTGGCGGGAGGTCTAGTACTCCGGCTGACCGGTATCGGCGGATGGGCCCTGGCCGCGAGCCGCCGGCTCCGACGCGGGCTCGGAGCGCAGGGCAACTCTGCCGACCAGGACGGGCTATCGCAAGCCCGTCCCCCTCGAGGACCCCTCTCTCCCGGCCAGCGCGAAGTGTTGATTGCAGGGGGCTGCAATGACAGGTTACCGGCTCGCAGGGGCGCGACCGGGCACGTGCGTCGCCACCCTGGGCGTGGCTCCCCCCGGTTCCGGCGAGACCAGGCCGACATCCGGCGGTCCGAGGCGTCGACGCCCTCACCGGGCCGGCCACACGGAGACCGGAGACACGCCGACCGTGCAACCTGACCGAGCAAGGAGTCACATGGAGAACAGACGACTCGCGACCTCCTCACTGGGCGAGACCGGCCTCGAGATCACCCGAGTCGGGTTCGGCGCCCGCGTGATCGGCGGCAGCGGCTGCTCCCGGTCGGTTCGAGCCGCAGCCGTTCGCCTCTCCGGGCCCGGGCCGGTCAGTGGCATACGGCTGGCCCGGTGGGGTGCTCAGCACAGCGTGGGATGACGATCACTACCGGACCGGCGACCAACGCCGCTACATCCGGCTCGGACTGATCACCGCGCCCGCCACCCTTCCCGGTGCGACCGTGGCCTTGTGGGCGGTACTGAAAGCGACGGGAGGCTGATCACCGGTGTCGGTGAGCCCGCTGGCGCCCTGGCTCCGTCGTCATGGTGTGCGTTCTCGGCTAACGTCGCGTCCTGTGAGTAGGCCGCGCAGGCCGCACCGGAGGCTCGGGTGACGAGCGGACTGACCCGCCGCATGGTCGTCGCGAGCGGAATGCTCGCGCTCGTGGTCGGAGCGGCCTTCGCGGTCCTGCTGTTCTCCATCACAAACCTGCAACAGGCGGAGCAGGGCGCCCGCCAGTCCGAAGCCGTCCTCGTCGCCGCCAACCGGCTGGAGCGGCTCGTGATCGACATCGACTCCGGCCTGCGCGGATTTCTGATCACCGGACAGGACGACGTCCTGGGACCATCGCAGGCCGCCCAGAGCGCTTTTCCCGATCAGGCCGGCGCACTGGAACGTCTCGTTGCCGGCGATCCCCAGCAGGAGCGTCGGGCACGGGAGATCACGCAGACCGGAACCTCGTACATCCAGGACTACTCGGCTCCGCTCATCGAGGCGGCTCGGCGAGATCCGGCCCCCGCGAGGGCTGCGCCGGCGATGGCGGAGGACCGGCGGCGCATCGACGCCATTCGCGCCGAGTTCGACGGCTTCGTGGCGGCCGAGCAGGACCTCGCGCAGGCGCGGGCGCAGCAATCCGACGCGGCCGCCCGCCACGGCTACATCGCCGCGGGCGGTGGCCTCGTGGGATCGATCATGCTCATCGCCGTGTTCGCGACCTACCTGACAAGGGCGATCGTCCGGCCCGTCCGCAGGGCGGCGGCGATGGCCGGCCAGCTCGCCGACGGTGACCTGGGCATGCGGCTACCCGAGCACGGCGTCGGTGAGATCGGGGTTCTGGAGCGCAGCTTCAACACGATGGCGCGCTCGTTGCAGAACGGCCGCGAGGAGCTCGCCGCGTCGCGGGCACGGATCGTTGCCGCCGCCGACCAGACGAGGCGGCGCATCGAGCGTGACCTCCACGACGGCACCCAGCAGCGGCTGGTGTCACTCGTGCTGGGCCTGCGTGCCGCCGAGACGGCGGTGCCGCCCGCACTGCCGGAACTCCGGACGCGGCTGGGTCATGTCGCCAATGGCTTGGTGGAAGCGACCGAGGACCTGCGGGAGCTCGCTCACGGCATCCACCCGGCGATCCTGTCCGAGGGTGGCCTCGCCCCGGCACTCAAGGCACTCGCCCGCCGCTCGGTCGTCCCGGTAGTGCTCGACGTCGACGTCCCGGCTCGGCTCCCCGAACAGATCGAGGTCGCGGCGTACTACGTCGTCTCCGAGGCGCTCACCAACGCCACCAAACACGCCCGCGCCTCGGTTGCCCACGTCGACGCGCGGGCGGAGGAGGGTCGTCTACGCGTCTCGATCCAGGATGACGGCATCGGCGGCGCCACGCTCGGGGGCGGCTCGGGGCTCGTCGGACTCACCGACCGTGCCCAGGCCCTGGGCGGGACGATCACGGTCTCCAGCCCGCACGGGCGGGGCACCGTGCTGCTCGTCGACCTGCCCGTCGGGGACCGCTAGCAGGGAGCCCGGCATCCCGGCCAGCAGTCACGGCAGATGCCCGCTGGCCACGAGGACACGCCGCCGTCGGGGCGCCAACCTGGGACAGGAGTGGCTCGCCACGCCGCGAAGAGGCAGCAGACGAGCGCTGTCCCTGCGTGGTTTCGGAGAGGCAGAAGATGACCAAGGAGAGTATGAGCGGGCGTCCGCGACCGGATCTGGCCGCTACGCCGGTCGGCAGCTTCGCCGCCGACGACGTCGCCGTCCTGCACATCACCGCCACCGGACTGACACCAGCCTCGTTCGCCCTGGCCATCGGCAACCCGTTGGGATTGCAGAGCAGCGTGACGGAGGGGATCGTCAGCGCGCTCGGCCGCACCGTCAACGAGGACAACGGCGTCGCTCTGCCCAACGTCGTCCAGACCAGCGCAGCGATCAACCCTGGCAACTCCGGCGGTGCGCTGGTCAACCTCCAGGGCCAGATCATCGGCATCCCACCGCTGGCGGCCACCGACCCCCAGCTCGGCGGCGGTGCGGCGCCGGGCATCGGCTTCGCGATCCCCAGCAACATCGTCCGCAACATCGCCACCCAGCTCATCAACCAGGGGACGGTCACCCTCTCCAATCGTGCCTCCCTGGGCGTTCAGGGGGGAACAATCAGCAGCGGCGGCGTGCTGGTCGGCCAAGTGCAGCCGGGCGGTCCAGCTGCTCAGGCAGGGATCGGACCGGAGATGTGATCACCGCGATCAACGGGACCGCCACGACGGACCCCACCACGCTCGCTGATGTCCTGGCGGGGCTGAAGCCGAGCCAGACCGTCAGCGTGGCGGTCACCCGTCCGGACGGGACCACCGGCACAGGGCAGGTCGCCCTCGGCCAGTTCCCGGGATGATCGCGCCGGCCGCCCGACGCCTGCACACTGCGACGGGTGTCCGGGCCGTCGGTGATCGCGCCGCGCCGCCGGTCGGAGCGGTCTCACCGTGGCCCCTGTAAGCGGCGAGACCCGGAGAGCAGACGGGATGGTACGGGCGACGATGGGCGAGGACGACCGTTCAGCAGGGGGCCCCCGGGCGCACCCGCCTCAGCTGCCCCTTCGCACGGAACTGCGACGACTGGCCGAAGCAGTCGGGGCTGTGGGGGCAAGCACACTCGTCTATTACCTGGCCCCCGGTCGATGGGGCGGCGCCTTGGGCAACTGGGCCTTCGCGGCGGCCTTCGCGGGCGGACTCGTTCTCGTCGGAGGGTTCATCCTCCACCAGGTACGCCAGATCAGACATTCCCGGCTGGGCGGCAACGGATCCATCGCCGGCCTGGTGCTCGCGCTGTACGTCTCCGTGCTCTTCTTCGCCAAGGTCTACGACTCGTTGGCGGTCGGCCGGCAAGCTGTGATCGTCGGCTTGAGCACCAAGACCGACGCCCTCTACTTCTCGCTCAGCGTCGCCTCCACCACAGGCTTCGGCGACGTGCATGCGGTGAGTCAGCTGGCTCGGGGTGTCGTGATCGTGCAGATGGCCTTCAACGTCGGTTTCGTGGGTGTCGTGCTCGCCTCGGTTCGCCGGATCGTGAGCGCGTGGACCGCATCGCCCGTCGACCCCGCCCCGTCCTCGCCTGATCGCCTGGCTCACCTCGGCGGACGAAGCAGAGTCGATGCACCGGCGGAAGACACGCACGGAGCCCATTCACCACGGAGGTTTCATGAGTAGCGGTGCATTGTTCATCGCAGTCTTCCTCGCCTGCATCGTGGAGGCGGTCGAAGCGCTGACGATCGTGCTGGCTGCGGGTACCGGCCGGGACTGGCGGTCCGCGCTGATCGGCGTCGTGGCCGGTGTCGGCGTGCTGGCGGTGGCCGTGGCCGCACTCGGTCCCGCGCTGACGGCGGTGCCGCTCACCGGACTGCGTCTGGTCGTCGGCGGGCTACTGCTCATCTTCGGGCTGCAATGGCTCCGTAAGGCCATCCTCCGGGCCGGCGGGCTCAAAGCACTGCACGACGAGGCTGCGATCTTCCAGACCGCTCTCGACGACGCCCGCGCGACCCCGAGCAGGGGACGCGGCGTGGTCGCCGATTGGTACTCCTTCACCTTGTCCTTCAAGGGCGTGCTTCTCGAGGGGCTCGAGGTCGCCTTCATCGCACTGACCTTCGGCGCCAACCAACACGACATCCCGCTGGCCGCACTGGCCGCCGGGGCCGCGGTGCTCGTCGTCACGGTCGCGGGAATCGCGATTCGAGCCCCACTGGCCCGCGTGCCGGAGAACAGCATGAAGTTCGTCGTCGGCGTCATGCTGACGGCGTTCGGCATGTTCTGGGGCGCCGAAGGCGCAGGCGCTCAGTGGCCGGGCGCGGATGCGGCACTGCTCGTCCTGATCCCGTCCATCGCGCTGTTCGCCCTCGGCCTGGTCGCCATCCTGCGCCGGGCCGGCAGGCCCCCGGCAACAGCCGGCTCCTCCATCACCGGTGAGGCCCACTCGTGACCGCGAAGATCACTGCCTTCCTGAAGTTCTGGTACGACTTCATCGTCGGCGACGACTGGCGCATCGCCGTCGCCGTGATCGCGGCACTGGCTCTCACCGAGGTCGTCAGCAGTACCTCTCTACCAGCCTGGTGGATCCTGCCCGCCGCGGTGGCTCTGCTCCTGCCGCTGAGCCTGCGGAGAGCGCACCGGCGCCGGCGGCCCTCCGGCCTCGGCGGGCCGGGCTCGCGTTGAGCGTCTGAACAGGCCGTCGGGGCCGTCGGCGGTGCCCGGATCGAACCAGCGATGGTGCAGCACAGCTTCGCCACCGGGGCCCATCGCCCAGGTCGAGGACCCGGCCACGGTGACGACCCGGTCGCGCTGCGCGATCGGCCTGTCGGGAGCGGCATCTCCGCGAACCCGACGATGTCGCACCTATCCGGGCTCCGCCGATGACGGCTGAACCCGGACCCTCTATCGATGGCCGGAAACGGTCCGTCGCGTCCGCGGCCAGTGCGCTGGAGAGCGCGGCGCCGCGGCGTTCTTCCAACCGGTCGACCGACGGTGGGCCCGGGCGATTCGGGGTTGGTCGCTGGAACCTCCGGTCACAGGCGCACCGCATGATCGCCGGTGACAGCCGAGACGGTGATGGCCGAGGCGACGTCGTCCTGGCCATGGCCCGACGCGACGGCCTGATGCCAACGGCTCAGGAGGGCATCGGTGAGTGGAAGCTCCAGCCCTTGACCGTGCGCGGCGTCGGCGGGGCCGTCGGCGAGGGCGCCACGAGTGCTCCGTCGACGGCCAGTGCTGCGGCCTTGGCCGGGGTGCGGTTCCAAGCCCGCACCTCCATCCCGGAGTGCAGCAGGTTCCGGACGATCGGGGCCCCATGGTGCCCGTGCCCAGCACAGCGACTTCTCGTCTGGCGACGGCGTGCGCCTACGCGGTCATCACACACTCTCCGGCGACGGTCCGGCGACCTGGACGGCGGCGGCCATGATGGCGTCGATCCCGGCGAGGTCGGCGGCGGTCAAGGAGAGGTCCGCGGCGGCCAGGCTCTCCTCGACATGCTGGGAACGCCGGGCACCGACGATGGCGACGTGCACGGCCCGGTTCGCCAACGTCCACGCGACGGCCAGCTGGCTCACGGTCATGCCACGGTTGGCGGCGAACTTCTCCAGCTCGCGCACGACGGCCAGGTTGCGCAGGTAGCCCTTGCCGGTGAACACCGGACTGGTGGCGCGCCAGTCGTCGCGGGAGAACGTGGTGGCCTCGGTCATCGTGCCGGTGAGCAGGCCGTGGGCCAACGGCCCGTAGACCAGGACGCCGATGTCGTGCTCCCGGGTGTAGGGCAACACGTCGTTCTCGATCTCGGGGCGGAAGAGGTGGTAGGGCGGCTGGAGCGTCTCGACCGGCAGGGTCGCGGTGAACTCGGCCATCTGAGCGACGTCGTAGTTGGACACCCCCACATGGCCGATCTTGCCCTCGGCGACGAGCCCTCGAAGGGCGTCCGCCGTCACGGCGGCCGGGACCGTCGGGTCGGGCCAGTGCACCTGGTAGAGGTCGATCTGCTCGACGCCCAATGCCCTCAGGCTGGCGTCCACGCCTTCGCGGAGCCATCGGGGGCTGGCGTCGCGGACGAGGCCGGTGTCGGTCATCCGCAACCCGCCCTTGGTGGCGATCACGAGCTGATCCCGATCACGGGTGAGCTCGCCACGGAGCGCCTTGCCGAGCAGCCGCTCTGACACGCCGAACCCGTAGCCCTGCGCGGTGTCGAAGAAGTTGACGCCCAGCTCGCGGGCCCGGCGGATCGCGCTGAGGGCCACGGCCTCGTCGAACCGGCCCCACTCTCCGCCCAACTGCCACGTACCGAACGCGATGCGCGAAACCTGCAGCCCGCTTCGGCCCAAAGTGATGGTCTTCATGCTTCTCAATTCCTGCCCGAAGATTCCAGAGTGGTGTCGAAGGCGTGCCGATCAGCTCGACGACGAGCCCCGACCTGTCCGTCGAACGATGCGGCTTCGGGGCCGCCGGTGGGCTGACGACATCCATGACCACAAGAGTTGCCTCACGACGGCCCGATGTCGTCGGTGACAGCGCCCGTCTGTGCTGGCGGCGAGCCGGGCCTCGGGCGTGCCCGCTAGCTGCAAAAGCCTTGATCAGCTGCCGAAGACGGCGCTTGATCCAGTCCCCGAACAGGACGCGGGTCCGGTCCGGCCGGGCGGAGGCTCAGACGGATCGGCCGTGCCGGTCCGGCCGGGCGGAGGCTGAGGAGGAGCCGAGCAGCCAGCCGATGGGGTCGGCGAGCCGATCCGCCTCGGCCGGCCCCCACGAACCCTTCGGATAGATCACCGGCTCCGGCCTGTCGGCGAGCAGCGGGCCGGCCACCTGCCAGACGTGTTCCAAGCCGTCCGGACGGGTGAACAACGAGCGGTCACCGAGCAGTACGTCGTGGATCAGCCGGGCATAGGGCGGCAGCGGATGCCCTCCGAGCACCGTCCTCAGCGGCAGCGCGGTGTGCGCCGTGCTGAGGGTCAGGGCAGGTCCGGGCACCTTGACGACGAGCGAGAGGTCCAGTTCGCCCTCACCGGCGAGGTCGAACGTCAGGACGTTGCCCAGTGCCGGCAGCTCGTGCACAGCAGTGTCGGGCTGACGGAACACCAGGCTCACCTGCTGGCGCGACGCCGCCAGCTGCTTACCGGTACGCAGCAGGAACGGGACCCCGTGCCAGCGCTCGGTGTCGACCCACAACCGGGCCGCGACGAACGTCTCGGTGCGGGAGTCGTCGGGGACACCGTCGATGTCGCGGTAGCCCTCGAACTGGCCGAGCACCACGTCGTCGGGCTCCAGTGGGCGAAACGCACCGATCACCGCCTCTCGGGCTGCCGCCAGGTCGTCGGCGCCGAAGCTGGCCGGCGGTTCCATGGCAACCTCGGCGGCCACCTGGAACAAGTGGGTGACGAGCATGTCGAGGACCGCCCCGGTGCTGTCGTAGAAGGCGGCACGGTCCGCCACGTCCAGCACCTCGGGCACGTCGACCTGCACCGCAGCCACGCGGGAGCGGTCCCATACCCCGCTGAACAGACCGTTGCAGAACCGCACGGCGTAGAGGTCCTGGGCCGCCTCCTTGCCCAGGAAGTGGTCGATCCGGAACACCTGGGACTCGTCGAGAACCTGATGGACCGCCCGGTCGAGTGCACGGAAGGAGCCCATGGATGTGCCGAACGGCTTCTCGAAGACCACCCGGGACCGCGCGGCGAGCCCGTGCCGCCCGAGTCCCCGGGTGAGGGTCTCGAACGCCGGGGGCGGCACGGCGAAGTAGTGCACCCGCTGGGGGCGTCCGCCCAGCTCGCATTCCGCGTCGCTGAAGACTTCGAGAAGGCTCCCCGGGTCGTCCGTCGAGAAGCCGCCGCCGGCGAAGCGCAGCCGGGAGCAGAACTCCTCCCACGGGCCCTCCTGGGGCTGCGGGCCGAACTCGGTCAACGCGTCGTGCACGCGGGCCCGGAAGTCCTCGTGGCTCACGTCGCCACGGCCGTTGCCGATCAGCCGCCAGTCGTGAGGCAGCAGCCCCGCCTGCGCCAGGCGGAACAAGGCCGGCAGCACCATCCGGCGGGCGAGATCTCCGGTAGCGCCGTAGAGCACGAAGACGGTGGGGTCGGACACTCGGTCGAGCTCGGACACTGCACAGCCTCCCTGAGGAACATGGCGACGGGCCTGATCAACGCGGCACGCTGACGCAGGCTGGGTGAGAGCGCGGCTGCCGCCATGATCAGAAGTTCTTCCTGCTCCACGCCGTGACCGCGTCAGGCCACGAGGCGGGGCAGCGTCTTGCTGCCGGCGTGGCTGAGGCTGGCACGGCAGGCTGCCAACAGTCGGGTGGTCGCGGCACTACCGCCCTGGCTGCAGCGCGGACAGCGCATGGCCACCGTTCGCGCGAGTTCGTCCACGGCGACGGTCAGCTCCGCTGCGCAGTCGCGACACCAGCGATGCCGCGTGACCTGGTTGACGTGCACCGGTGAGGAGACGCAGTGGTGGATCCACCGGCCGTGGACGTGGCAGGTGAGCCGGTCGTCGGGATCGAGTCGGCCGGCATCCTCCGCCCGGTCCTCCGCGGCCAACCATTGCGCCAAGGCATGGCCTGTCAGGCTCCGCACCTGACCCCGAGGTTCCCGCTGGTTCATGCCGCCCTCCCGACCATCATCGGCCGACGGCCCCCCACGGACGAGGAGCGTGATCGGTCCTGCTTCACGTAATGAGCATCGCCTGTGATGCCCGACGTGCGCATCACCGCCAGCGGCTGTCATGCCCAGGTGGTGGCTGGAGTCCTCGGACTCAGGCTGGCAGGTATCGCGCGGGGCCGGGCCTCGGCCTTGCTCAGCTCCTCGTCGCCGGGTGGTCGGTCGCGGCGACCGGCGAGCGCCGGCCGGGGATCCGGCCGAGGATCTCGTCCACCTCGGCCCCGCTGATGGTCTCGCGTTCCAACAGCAGCGCGGTGAGTTGGTCCAGCTCGTGGCGGTGGTCGGTGAGCGTGGCGGCGGCGCGCTGCTCGGCGTCGCGCAGCAGTATGGCCACCTCCTCGTCGATCACCCGCTGGGTCGCCTCGGCATACGGACGGCTCTTGATCTCCTCACCACCCAGGTACGTCGGGCTGCTCGAGCCGAACCCGACGGGGCCGAGTGTCGCGCTCATCCCGAACTCGCGCACCATGCGGGTGGCCAGGTCGGTCGCGCCGGCCAGATCGTTTGCGGCGCCGGTGGAGGTCTCACCGAGGACGATCAGCTCGGCGACCCGCCCGCCCATGCGGATGGCCAGCGAGTCCTTGAGGTAGCCGGCGGACAGCAGATGGCGCTCGTCGATCGGAAGCTGCTGGGTCACCCCGAGGGCCTGACCGGCGGGCAGGATGGTCACCTTGGCGACCGGGTCCCCGTGCTCCGACAGTGCCGCTACCAGCGCGTGGCCTCCTTCGTGCACGGCCACGGCGCGTTTCTCGTCCGGCAGCAGCGCGTTGGAGCTGTCGCGGTGCCCCAGCAGGAGGCGGTCTCTCGCCTCGGCGAAGTCCACCGCCTCGATCACCTGGCGCCCGGCGCGCACCGCGAAGATCGCGGCCTCGTTGACCAGGTTGGCCAGGTCGGCGCCGGAGAACCCCGGCGTACCGCGGGCCACCACGCCGAGGTCCACATCCGGGCCCAATGGCTTACCCCCGCTGTGGACCGCAAGGATCGCCCTGCGTTCCCGCTGGGCGGGCAGCGGGATCACCACCTGCCGGTCGAAGCGGCCCGGGCGCAGCAGCGCCGGGTCCAGCACCTCGGGCCGGTTGGTGGCGGCGATCACCACCACCCCGGTGGCCGGGTCGAACCCGTCCATCTCGGCCAGCATCTGGTTGAGGGTCTGGTCGCGCTCGTCGTTGGAGAGCAGCTGCCCGCCGCGGCGCTGCCCGATCGCGTCGATCTCGTCGATGAACACGATCGACGGCGCCCGCCGCCGGGCGTCGGCGAACAGGTCGCGGACCCGCGCGGCGCCGACTCCGACGAACATCTCCACGAAGCTGGAGCCGGTCACCGAGATGAACGGCACACCCGCCTCCCCGGCGACCGCCCGGGCAAGCAGCGTCTTGCCGGTCCCCGGCGGCCCGACCATCAGCACCCCCTTGGGGCCGACCGCACCCGCCTGCCGGTAGCGGTCCGGCTGCTTGAGGAAGTCGACCACCTCGGTGACCTCCAGCTTGGCGCCCTCGTAGCCGGCCACATCCGCGAACGTCGTACTGGGCCGCTCGGTGTCGAACACCTTGCCGCGGGAACGGCCGATCCCCCCGAGACCCGAGAGCTGCCGCCGGGACGCACGGCCCACCCACAAGAACAGCCCCACGACAATTGCCAGGGGCAGCAGGTTCAGCAGCACCGACGAGATCGAGGTCTTCGCCGGCTGGGTGGTGACCTGGACGTTGTGCTGGTCCAGCAGCTGGGCGAACTGGGGATCCTGAAGGCCCAGCGGGTAGCTGGAGGTGAAGCCGGTGCCGTTGGTGAGCGTGCCCGAGATGCTCCCGTCCGGGCCGATCGCGACCGAGGTGACCTGTCCGGCGGCGATGTCACTCTTGACCTGCGAGTAGCCGAGCTGTTCGACGTTGCCGGCGGTCGGGCTCGGAAGCAGGAACAGTGCCACGGTGAGCACCACGCCGATGATCAGCAACCAGCTCCGCCACCTGGGCGGGGGCGCCGGTGCCGGACTCGGTGACCGGTCGGGCGGTGGGCCGGACCTGGCTTCCCGGGTTTGGTGCACGGTGCTCCACCAGCCTGCTGCCCTGCTGATCAACGGTTTTCCTCCCTGCTGTTGACGACCACTGCGTTCACCGGCGAGATGGCGGTGGCCCGGTGCCAGCGGCTGCGGAGGACCAGCAGGCCGACGATCCCGTCCAGCACCAGAAGCGCCCAGCTCAGGGCCGTGAACAGATGCACCTGGCCCCCGGTCACCTGCGGGACGTCGTCCAGCCGGATCAGCAGCCACTGCCTGGGCGTGCCGGTGAGCAGCAGCGTCAGCCACACCGCGATCCCGCTCGAGGCGTCCCACAGGGCGTGCAGCAGCACCACCACCGCGTACCAACCCAGGACCGCGCCGGTCAGCCGCAGCCGACCGCGGCGTGCGGCGACCGCGAACAGCGCCCCGCCCAGGATCGCCGTCCACAGCCCGTGCCCGACCGGCGTCAGGATGCCGCGCAGCACCTCGGTCTCGACCAGGTTCAGCAGCGAGGGGCCCGAAGAGGTGAACAGTGCGTTGAAGGCGTAGCCGGCGCTCTCGAACGCGGCGAACCCGAAACCGACGGCGGCGCCCAGCACCATCCCGTCACGCATGCTGTAGCGGGGCAGGCGCCGGGCGAGCAACCAGAGCGCAGCCAACTTGACGCCCTCCTCGATCAGCCCCACGCCGACGTAGCCCAGCCCGGACGGTTGCCGGAGCAACGCGGATTCGAGGAAGGAGGCGCCCAGCACGCCCAGGACGCCGCCATAGACGAACGCTGTGAAGATGCGCTGGGCTGTGACGACCTGATCGGCACGTTCGAAGGCATAGACGACGAAGGTGACCGGGATCAGGAAGCTGCCGAGCAGGATGAGGGTGGGGATCAGGTTGGGGTTGCCGGTCGCGAAGGTGGCCAACACCGACGCCACCCACAGCGCCAGGCCGGTGACGAAGATCCGGGCCCAGCTCGGCCCCGTCCGCCATCGGGGGGTGATGCCGGTGATGGTGGGGGCCTTGGGGCTCGGGTCTTCTGCCGCTTGCGTCATATCGCCCTCCTCAGCAGCCCGACGCCGCTTCCTACGACGGGGCGATCTCTCATGAGCAAGGCTGGTCCAAGGGCCGGCGCATGTCGTCACGGTCGACGGCCATCTTCGCTACCGGCTGGCAGGAACCCCGGGCTGCCTGCCGCGGGAGCAGATGCGTCGAGCTGTCGGGTGCGAGCGAGAGAGGGCGAACCCGCCACCGAGGTCCGGTTGGGCCTCGGGCCCGCATCGCGACTCGGCGGGCTCGCTGAGAGAGCCCGCCGAGGTCGTACTGCTGACATGGCTCACGTCACGGCGTGGCTCGGGTCTTCCCGGTTCTGTCGGTGGGCGACGTCGCGCTCACGTGGGGTGCAGGTGAGCGGGCCGTAGGCCCCACCGCCGGGCTGGCGGTACGAAGATCTACACCTCGTGCCGGTACAAACCCACACCCGACCTTGGGGAGCTCTCCCCGGGGAAGGCCCGATACCGCGGGCGTCCAGAGCGGACATGCCGAACTCATCGTGAAACCAGTTCTCGGGCCTCAACACGTATCGGGGCCGGGCTCGGCTCACGCTTCGGCCGAGCAGCGGCCGCAGAGGATCGTGACCACGGGACCGGCCCTGGAGACGCTGACGTTGCCGCCGTAGCGTTCGCAGGTGCTGCGGGCCCTCTCCTCGTAGTGGCGGGCGAGGGCTCGGGCTGAAGCGCGCGGGCCGGGGGCCGTCCGCACCTCCAGCTGCAGCAGGCCGCTCGGGCAGAGCGTGGTCTCGACGCGGGCGCCCGGGTCGAGATCGCGGAGCTGCCGCTGGAGCGTGGCCGCGAGACCGAGCCATGCGTCGCCGATGCCGTGGTGCGGGTCGGCGTCCACGTCCTCACCGGCGGATCGGGGCCCGCCGCCCCGGGTACGGCCGGGAACCAGCATGGCGAGCGCGATCGCGGCCACCACGGCGACCGCGATGCTGAAGGCGATCCCGGCGGGTCGCAGCCCCACGAGACTGGCGGCGATGCCTTCGCCGATCACGGGCAGCGAGATGCCGGTGTAGAGGACCATGAAGAAGCTGGACGCGACGCCGGCTCGACGCTCGGCGGGGGCCCGGCTGTTCACGGCCTCGAGACCCGCGCGGAGGGTGAGCCCCTGCCCGACCCCGGCGATGACCGCCGAGGCGACCACGAGCGGCAGCGACGTCGCGGCCAGACCTGCGGCCAGCAGCCCCATCCCGATGATCAACGCCCCACAGCCGGCCGCCAGTGCCCAGCGTCCGAGCCGCCGGGCGAGGGCGATCTGCCCGAGGGCCGAGGCGGCGAACAACGTGAACACCACCGACCCCGAGAGGGCATGGCTGCTCTCGTGGAGGACGCCGAGCAGGAAGGACGGAACCACCGCGGTGAACACGCCCAGCACGACGAACCCCGCGAACCCCGCGGTCGCCGCGCGGACGAACAGGGGCCGGACCTGCGGTGGAAGGTCGGGGCGGCTGATCCGCAGGCGGGGATGCGCGGGAACCTCCACCGTCTCCGGCATCGCCCACACCGCGAGGACCGCCAGCAGTATCAGTCCCAGATCCACCAGGAAGGGCAGGTGCAGCGGCAGGGGCGCGAACTGGGCCAGCAACCCGGCCACCAGCGGCCCCAGGCCGAGCCCGGCCATGTTGGAGGCAGCGGCCACCAGGGTGGCGCGCTGGCCTCGGCCCTCGCCGGCGAGGTCGACCAGCGTGGCCGTCGCCGTGCCGGTGAACGTCCCCGCTGCCAGGCCCGAGAGCACCCGGCCGACGAACAGCAGCGGCAGCCCCTGCGCGAGCAGGAACACCACCGCCGACAGCGCCGCGCACACCAGTCCGGCGAGCAGCACCCGCCGTCGCCCGAGCTGGTCCGAGCTGCGGCCGAACAGCAGCAGCGCCGCCAGCACCCCCGCGGCGTAGACCGCGAAGACGACGGTGATCATCAGTGGTGCGAAGCCCAGCTTCTGCTGGTAGAGCACATACAGCGGCGTGGGTAGCGTGGTTCCCAGCATCGTCACCGTGAACGCCGCCGCCAACAGCCAGAACGCCACCAGCCTCGGAGCGACCGGATGCCGACGCGCGGCGGAGGCGATCGACCGGGTGCCGTCGGGACTCATCGGCGACGTCGATCGGACCGCACCACGGGCTGGTCCGAGACCCGCCGAGCAGGCTCGAGAACGCGAGCAGAGCCACGAAGCGAGTAGGCACGGGGATCCGAACTCACCGCATTCACCTCCACGGGATAGGGATCATGAGGCTGCACTGGCCGAAGGACGTCCGAAGGGCTTTCGGCCGGGTCGTCACCAGCCTGACAACGG
The DNA here is from genome assembly GCF_025465255.1 of Pseudonocardia sp. Lineage (GTDB taxonomy): Bacteria > Actinomycetota > Actinomycetes > Mycobacteriales > Pseudonocardiaceae > Pseudonocardia. The sequence continues at coordinate 5,920 of NZ_JAODNI010000054.1, read as the reverse complement.
CAGCGCCGCGCGTCGTCCAGGCCAACCGGAAAACCGGGATACCGACCAACCGGTAGGGCCGCCGGCATTCCGCTGCGGGAGTAGCCTGGCGCCGTGGCCGCTTGGGAGCGTGGCTATCGGCTCCCGCTCGGCGCGGAGATCGTCCTGGCGTTCGCCACCGGCGCCGGAACCTTCGCCCTGGCAGCCGTGGCTCTCAAGGACGTCGGCCCAGGGGTCGTCGTCGCGTTCCTGGGCGTCGTCTACATCCTCGCCGTGATCGCGATCGCCCGGTTCGCGAGCATCGCGTACGCGGTCCCGATGGGGATGGCGGGCTTGCTCGCCTACGACTGGTTCTACCTCCCCCCGACGCACCCTCTGGCGTTCCCGGATTTCGACAACCTGGTCGACCTCGTCGTCTACCTGGGCGTAGCGGTCCTCTTGGGCGAGCTGGCGGCGCACGCAACGCGCCGCGCCGAGGCCGCGGAGCGTGCACGCGGAGAGATCGCTGACGCGCAGGCGGCACTTCGCCGGGTGGCGACCCTCGTCGCCCGGGGCGCACCCGCGCCCGAGCTGTTCGCCGCGGTGGCAGCGGAGGCCGGCATCCTGCTCGACGTGCACGGCATCCGCATCGCCCGCTACGAGGACGAGACGCAGCTCGTGCACGTGGCCGAATGGAGCAAGCCCGGATACGACCCGCCCGCCTACGATCGCGCCGAGCTCGAGGGGCCGAGCGTGTCTGCCGAAGTGCTCCGCACGGGGTGCGCCGCCCGCATCGACGACTACGAGGACATCGCGGTGAGAGCGGCGTTCGCTCGTGGCGAAGATCTGAAGTCGGTGGTAGGCGCTCCGGTCGTCGTCGAAGGCCGTCGATGGGGCGTGATGGTCGCGTGGTCAGGGAGCGGCCCGCTCCCGAGCGACATGGAAGTTCGGTTGACCGAGTTCGCCGAGCTCGTCGCCACGGCGATCTCGAACAGCGATGCGCGGACGGGAATGGCCCGGCTCGCGGATGAGCAGGCCGCTCTGCGGCGGGTGGCGACGCTGGTGGCGAAGGCGGTGCCGACCGCCGAGGTCTTCGAGGCCGTCACCCGGGAGGTCGGGCTTCAGTGCGACGCCGACCTCGCTCGCATGGAGCGCTTCGAGCCCGATCGCACGGTCACCGCCATCGCCGCCTGGAGCCGGGTCGATGAGGCCCAGCTGGCTGTCGGCAGACGCTTCGCGCTCCAGGGGGAAAGCATCGCCGCCCGGGTGCTCGCAACCGGCCGGCCGGCCCGTGTGGACACCTTCGTGGGCGCGTCGGGGCCGATCGCACGCGAGGCTCAGGCGCTGGGCATCCGGGCCTCGATCGGCTGTCCGATCGTCGTCGGCCGGCGGACGTGGGGCTCGATCGCGGCGTCCACGAGGCGCGAGGCGCCGTTCCCCCCGAACACGGAGTCGCGCATCGCGGACTTCACCGAGCTCGTCGCCACAGCGGTCTCGAACGCCGAGGCACGGGCCGATCTCCTCGCCTCGCGGGCCCGCCTGCTCACGGCCGGCGACGACGCTCGCCGCCGCGTCGTGCGGGACCTGCACGACGGCGTGCAGCAGAGCCTCGTCCAGGTGATCATCACGCTCAAGGTCGTCGAGCATTCGCTCGAGGAGGGCGACAAGGCGGCCGAGGCGCTCGTCGGCGAGGCGATCGATCAGGCGGAGCGGGCCAACGCCGAGCTCCGCGAACTGGCGCACGGCATCCTTCCCGCCGTCCTGGCCCAAGGCGGCCTGGCGGCCGGGGTGAGGACACTGGTATCGCGCCTGCGCGTGCCCGTCGACGTGGACGTGCCCCACGACCGGTTCCCTCCCGAGATCGAGGCCAGCGCCTATTTCATCGTTGCCGAAGCGTTGACGAACGTCGCCAAGCACGCCGGCGCGCAGAGCGCGAACGTCACGGCACGGGTCGACGACAGCGTGCTGCGCGTGCACGTGCGCGACGACGGAGTCGGCGGCGCCCGCGCCGACGGAACCGGTCTGCTCGGGCTCAACGACCGCGTCGCGGCGCTGGGAGGACGGCTGGAGATCGAGAGCCCACCGGGCGTCGGCACCCGGATCGCCGCCACGCTCCCGCTGCTGCGCTGACGTCCGCCCTGACCCGACACGTCGGCGCACGTGCCCGTCCGACAACCCGCTGTTCGGAGCGTGCTCGCAGCAAGGCGCTCACAGATGATGCCGGCCATGACGATTGAACCGAGCCCATTTCGCCCCGCAGCAGCGGTAGCGTGCCGGCCATGGCCGCATTGCGCGTGATTCTGGCCGAGGACGACGTCCTCCTCCGCGAGGGCCTGGCCAGCCTGCTCCAGCGCTCGGGCTTCGACGTTCTGGGACAGGTCGGCAACGGCTTGGAGCTCCTCGCCCTCGCCCGCAAAGAGGCGCCCGAGCTCGTGGTGGTCGACATCCGGATGCCGCCGACCCAGACCACCGAGGGGCTGGAGGCAGCTCGGGAGATCCGCCGGGAACTCCCCGGGACCGGCATCCTGGTCCTGTCGGCCCATACCGACGTCGAGCACGCGATGGAGCTGCTGGCGGGCGGCCGAGGGATCGGCTATCTGCTCAAGAGCCGGGTCAGCGACGTGGCGGAGTTCATCGACACACTCGAACGGATCGCGAAGGGGGGTTCGGTCGTGGATCCCGCGCTGGTGCAGGAGTTGGTGACCGCCCGCCGGCGCGACGACCCGCTTGCCGCGCTCAGCGCGCGGGAGCGCGATGTGCTGGCGCTGATGGCAGAGGGACGGTCCAACGCAGGCCTCGCACGCCGGCTGTGGATCACCGAGGGAACCGTCGAGAAGCATGTCCGCAGCATTCTGTCGAAGCTGAGCCTCCCCGAGACCGACGACGACCACCGCCGTGTGCTCGCGGTGCTCACTTTCCTCGAGGCCCGCTGACCGGATCGAGAGAATCATCCGCGCCCGGTCCGAGCAGGTCGCGGATGGCGCCTGCGGAGAGATCCGACTTGGACAGGAACCCGGCCGCCGTGCTCGTCGCGGTCAGACCGGCGTAGTCCTGTTCAGCGTGGGCGGAGATCAGGATCAGGCTCGACGGAGCCACGTCACCCCTCCGACCGAGTTGTCCGACGAGCTCCAGGCCGCTCTCGTCACCGAGCTCGACGTCCACCAACGTGACGTCCGGTCGCAGCTCTGCGGCCTGCTCGAGCGCCTCGGCGCTGGTTGATGCCACACCGACCACCGTGATCCCCTGGCGCTCCAGGAGGCTTCGGGCCGCGTCCAGGAAACGCGGACTGTCGTCGACGATGAGGCAGCGCAACACCATGGCCTCAGCTTGGCAGGGTGCGCGGCCGTGCGCGTTCCCGCTACCCAGAACGCGAGCAGGGCCCGCGGCCGCGTTCGACCGGCCGCTGGACAGCGCGGTCGGCTTCGTTTCGGAGTGGATTCTCGGATTGCTCACCGGGCGTCGGGCCACCGCGGGTCTCCGGGCGGTTCAACGCCTCGCATCCCGCTGTGTGAATACCTGCCAGCGGGAGTCCGAGGGCCCGGTCGGCACCAGGTCGTCTCGGGCGCTGGCGGTGATGCGCGCCAGGGGGATCACGGCGACGCTCTCGGACGAGTCATCCCCCCGCTACTTCGAAGAACGAGGCCGAATGACGAATCTGGATTCGGATCGAGGCTCCGGGTCAGCCGATGCTCCCGACCACGGGCACGCACGCGACGAGCAGTCATTCCTGCTCCAACGCGTGCAGCCGGCGATGGCCGGCCTGATGGACGGCTCTCTGTCGACGCTCGCGCCGATCTTCGCGGTCGCACTCGCCACCCACCAGCCCCGATACGCCTTCTTCGCGGGTCTGGCGACCGCGATCGGCGCCGGCGTCAGCATGGCCTTCTCCGAGGGGCTCTCGGACACGGGGGATGTGACCGGGCGGGGCAGTCCGTACCTGCGTGGCTCGATCATCGGAGCCGGGACCTTCCTGGGTGGAATCCTGCACACGCTGCCATTCCTGATTCCGCAGTTCCGGGCGGCGCTGATCGTCGCGATCATCGTGGTCACCTTCGAGCTCTTGGCCCTGGCATGGATTCGCTGGCGCTTCTTCAACACCGGCTTCCTCCGGTCGTTCCTCTCCATCACTCTCGGGGGAGCGATCATCGCGGCGATCAGCGCGGCGCTCGGCGGCGCGGCCGGCTGATTCCAGGTGTCCGCGCTCCGGTCCGGACCGGGACGGTGTGATCGAGGCACCACGCTCGCCGCGAACGGCCCGCCGACGTGCTCGGCGGTGGTGGTCGTGGTCCCTGCCGCCGCAGTGGTGCCGGCTGCTACGCAGCTCGGGACACAACGCATCCCGCAGCTTGACTTCGATCCGCCGAGCGGAGTCCCACCGTGTGAGGACGACCGCCCACCGCCTTCGGCTGCCGACGGCGCCACAGCGGCTACCGACCTCGTCCGACCCGCCGAGGGCCTCCATCAGTCGCGCCGTGTCCGCTGCCGGCTCCCCCGGTATGGAGCATCCCATGAGCGGTCACGGCCGCGACCCCAGCCCGATCCGCCCGAGCGGATCGGGCGTTTGCGCGTCGTCGGCTGCCCGCTGTCCCTCCGGGTCGTGAGCGGCGTAGCCCTTCCGGTGCAAGGCGTGGTGTCCGTCATCGCGGGCGTCGCGATGACGTGTCGCCCACCGAGCAGCTCCGGTCGCCGGACCGGCGCATTTGCAGCTGGCAGGTACGCACGAGTTCCAGCCGACCGGGGATGTAGACGGGCGTTGGCGGCAACGACATGTGCGTGCAGGAAAGCAATTCTCACAGTCATGGATACCTACACACCTCCCGAAAGCACGAACGTCGTCGCCGCCCGAGAAACAAGTCGGAAGCTCGCGGTCGAGCTGATCGGGACGTTCTTCCTCGTCTTCACGGTCGGCGCCAGCGTGTACAGCGGCAGCGCACTCGCCCCGCTGGCCATCGGCGCGGCCCTGATGGTCATGATCTACGCGGGTGGGCACGTCTCCGGCGGCCACTACAACCCCGCCGTGACCATGGCGGTGCTGGTGCGGGGCCGGATCGGGCCCGGCGAAGCCGTCGGGTACTGGATCGCGCAGTTCGTGGCCGGCCTGCTCGCCGCGGCCATCGTCCGCGCGACCGTCACCCCGGCGGCGGCCAAGACCCTCTCCCTGTCCGGTCACGCCCTGACGGCCGCCATCGTGGTGGAGCTGCTGTTCACCTTCGCCCTGGCCTACGTCGTGCTCAACGTGGCCACCAGCAAGGACCACCCGGACAACTCCTTCTACGGGCTGGCGATCGGGTTCACCGTCCTGACAGGCGCCATCGCCGTCGGCGGGATCTCCGGGGGCGCGTTCAACCCGGCGGTCGCCCTCGGCGGCACCGCCATGGGCCTGTTCACCTGGTCCACGTTCGGGCTCTACCTGGTGGCCGAGCTCGTCGCCGGCGCCGTTGCCGGCCTCGCCTTCCGCGCCCTCAACCCCACCGACAAGTGATCCGGGCCGCGGGCCACTGATCCGACGCCCCGGCCACCCACACCCCACCAGCCACACCCGTCCGGCAGGCACCCGAGCCCCCGTCCCGGCCACACGCCCCGGATGACACATCCCGCCGGCTCTCACCAACCGGCAGCACCGCCCCGATCTCGGCCTCGACCGCGTCGAGGCCGCCAGAAATGCGCGAGGTGATCAGGTCCCGTCCGTTCACGTCGCGCTCAACCGGAACCTCGGTTCCAGCAATTCGAGGAGACACAGCAGTGACGCAATCGAAGCCCACTCCGACCACGACCGACGCCGGTATCCCGGTCGCCAGCGACGACCATTCGCTGACTGTCGGGCCCGACGGCCCCGTCGTGCTCAACGACTTCTACCTGATCGAGCAGATGGCCAACTTCAACCGGGAGCGCGTCCCGGAGCGCCAGCCGCACGCCAAGGGCGGCGGCGCGTTCGGTCATTTCGAGGTGACGGGCGACGTCA
>NZ_JAODNI010000001.1 GCF_025465255.1 Pseudonocardia sp. | reverse complement strand
TCCGGCTGATCAGCTCCTCGCCGGGCTGCGCTCCCCGACCGCGTCCAGCTCCCGCCCCAACGCCCGCTCCGCGGACTCGAACGCCGCCAGCCCGAGCACCTCGGGGGACAGGGCGCGGACCCGGGCGTTCGTGAGCACCGGGTGCTGCTGGGCGAGGCCGACCACGATCCCGTCGACGGCGGCGAGCGTGCGGACCCGCACCCCGTCCGCCTGCTCCGCATCGGCCAGCGCCTTGCCGACGGCCTTGTGCAACGCGTCCGACGGCGAGCGCAGCGGCGTTCCCGCGGCGTCCTCCGGAGACAGCCCGTGCAGCAGCGGGGACCAGCGGTCGTCGAAGTTCTCCAGGTCGAGGGGCAGTAACGACGGAGAGCTGCGCACGGGCGTCCCCCACAGCTCCTCGACCCAGGTCCACTCCGAGTAGAAGCGCCGCTCCGACGCCGCCCGCTCGACCTCCGAGACCGGCGCCTCACCGGGCGACCAACGCGGCGCCGGCGCCGAGTCGTCGAGGACCCGGCGGGCGACGAGGCGGTGGCCGGGTTCGAGGTCGGGTTCGAAGCCAGGGTCGGGGACGGCGTCCGCGGCCGGTTCGTCCTCCTCGAGCGTCTCGTCGTCGGGATCGACCTCCGGAGCGGGAGGAGCCGCGACGCTGACGAGCAGCAGCTCGACCGTCACGCCCACCGCGAGCCCGCTGCCGTCCGTCCGCGTCACGAAGTACCGGGGGCCGCCGGCCGCGACGCCCGCGCCGAGCACCCGGTCCAGCACCCGTCGCAGCTGGAGGATCTCCGCCTGCTGCTGCTGGAACCGGTGCTGGAACCCGAACAGCCAGCCGCGCGTCCGCTCCTCCACCTGCTCGCCGGAGCCGGCGACGAGCTCGCGCACGGACTCGTCGCCCTGCCGGGAACGGCGCACGGCCAGCCATCCGGCCACCGCCGCCGCGAGGAGCGCGAACAGGATCGCGCCGACCGTGACCGGCCCGTTGCCGGCCCACCAGCTCGTCGAGACGGGCTCGGCCGACGGCGCGGGCGGGGGCAGGGGTTCGGGTGTCGCCGGGACGGGCCGCCCGACGCGGGACAGCCCGGTGGCGGCGGCCTGGTTACCGGCGTCGATCCGCAAGGCGGCCTCGTAGGCCTCGACGGCGCCCTGGACGTTCCCCGTCCGCTCGGCCGCCGAGCCGCGCGCGGCCTCGGTGAACGCCTGCTGGTACAGGTCGCCGACCGTCCCCAGGCCGTCGTCCGCGCAGCCGCCCTCGTTCACGGTCTGGGCGCGCGCGTACAGCTCGGCCGCCTGGGCCAGCTGGCCCTGCGGGACGAGCGTGGCGGCCTGGTCGCACAGCGGGGTCGGGGCGGAACAGGCGGAGACCAGGGCGAGCCCGGCCACCAGGGCCCCGACGAGCGCGAGACGCGACGCCCCGCGCGAAGCGCCGACCTGCGCGCGGCGGAGCCGCCGGACATGCATGAGGCCATGCTTCTAGGAAAGGGCCGGGCGAGACAAGTCGCGATGGTGAACGATCCGGGGCCGGTCGATCACGCTCGGTGGACGCGAAGCGGCAGCGACGCCCAGGCCCGGAGGGTGTTGTTGAGGTGCCGTTCGCCGTCGCCGACCTGCTCGATCGACGACACCCGGGCGGCGAGGGCGGTCACCAGCGCCTCCGCCTCGAGTCGCGCGACGTGCTGGCCGACGCACTGGTGCAGCCCCATCCCGAACCCGACGTGCCCGGACGGGTCGCGGGCCAGGTCGAACGCGTCCGGCTCGGCCCAGCGGCGGGGATCGCGGTTGGCGGCGCCGAGGAACATCAGGATCTTGCTGCCGTCCGGGATCACGATCCCGCCGATCTCGACATCGCGTGTCGCGGTCCGGAAGAAGGTCTGCACCGGGGACTGCCAGCGCACCGCCTCGTCGAACGCGACGCGGGCCAGGTCCGGACGCTCGCGGAGACGACGCCACTGCTCGGGATGGGTCGCGAACGCGTGCAGCACCGCCGCGATCCCGTGCACGGTCGTGTCGACGCCCGCGGACAGCAGCGAGCGGACGATCATCGGCGCCTGCTCCGGGGTGATCTCGCCGCGGTCCGAGGCGGCCCAGATCGCGGCGCCGAACCCGTCGCCGGACAGCGCGTCCCGGGCGCACTGCGCGCCGACCCACGCCCCCAGCTCCGCCGCCCGTCCGTTGCCCGCCTCGACCAGGGCGTTCGGCGGGCCGAAGGCGTTGAACAGGTGGTTGCCGTAGGGCAGGAGGTTCTCCCGGCCGTCCGGGCCGAGGCCGACGGCGTCCGGGAAGACGCGGAGCGGGAACGCCTCGGCGAGCGCGGGGACGGCGTCGAACTCGTCGGGGCCGTCGAGCAGTTCGTCCACCAGCCGCTCGGCGTCGGCGAACCACCGCTCGCGCAGCCGGCGCAGCGCCCGGGGCCCGAGGATCCCGGAGAGCACCCGGCGCGGCGCGTCGTGCCGGGGCGGGTCCGCCTCCAGCAGGAGGCTCGGAGGGCGCCAGGGCTTCTCGAACCGGAAGTTCGACAGCCCGACCCCGGCGGCGGACTGCAACCCCTGCCAGTCGACGAGCGCGGCGTGCACCTGCTCGTAGCGGGCGAACGCGTGGACGTCGTGCCGCTTCAGGTGCACGACCGGACCCGCGTCGCGCAGCCAGGCCTGGAACGGGAGGGGATCGGCGAGGACCTCGGGGGAGAAGGGATCGACGGCGGTGGCGGGGATCGTCGCTGTGGTCACGAGGGCTCCTCCTAGAGATCGAGTACGAGGCGGTCGCCGAGGGAGCGGGAGACGCAGACGAACATGCAGTCGCCCGCCGCGCGCTCGGCGTCGTCGAGGATCGAGTCGCGGTGGTCCGGGACGCCGTCCAGGACGTCCGTCTCGCAGGTGCCGCACGTGCCCTGCCGGCAGGACGAGAGCACCTCGACACCCGCCCGCCCGACGGCCTCGAGCACGGACACGTCCGGCGTGACGGTGACCGTCGTGCCGGTCCGGGCCAGCTCGACGTCGAACGGCGCGGAGCGGGCCGGCGCTCCCTGCTCCGGCGCGACGAAGCGCTCGGTCCGCAGCGCGTGCTCGGGCCAGCCGGAGCAGGCCTTCTCCACGGCGTCGAGCAGCGGGCCGGGGCCGCAGCAGTAGACCTTGGTCACCGGGTCGGGCTCGGCGAGCCAGCGGGGCAGGTCGATCAGCCCGAACTCGTCCTGCGGGACGACGTGCACGCGCTCGCCGTACGCCTCGAGCTCGGCCAGGAACGCCATCGACGCCCGGGTGCGGCCACCGTAGACGAGTGTCCAGTCCGCGCCGAGCAGGTCAGCCTGCCGGATCATCGGCAGCAGGGGAGTGATCCCGATGCCGCCCGCGACGAACAGGTAGCGCTCACCCGGGACCAGCGGGAAGTTGTTCCGCGGGCCGCCGACGCCGACGAGGTCGCCGGGCTGAAGCGCGTCGTGCACGTATGCGGAGCCACCGCGCCCGGCGGGTTCGCGCAGCACCCCGACCCGGTAGGTGTGGGCGTCCCAGCGGTCCCCGCAGAGCGAGTACTGGCGGGTGTCGCCGTTCGGGAGGATCAGGTCGACGTGCGCGCCCGGCGCCCAGTCCGGGAGCCGGCCGCCGTCCGGTCTCGCGAGCGTCAGCGTGACGACGCCCTCCGAGGCGGCCGTCTTCTCGATGACCCTGAGCTCCAGCGCTCTCTCCACTGCCGGCCTCCCGTCGTTGGGTGCCGAGAGCATGCGACGCAACGCGGCGGCGTCACCAGCAGAGTTCCATTCAATGAGAGAGAAGGCGGCCGATTCCCCGCGCCGCGGCCCGGAGGGCCGGAACCGCCGCGCGCGCGTGCTCGTCGTTCGGGACGATCGCCGCGACGGCCGCCACCACCTGGGTGTCCGACCGGACCGGAACGGCGATCCCGGTCGCCTCCGGGTGGATGTGGCCCGCGCACAGCACATACCCGTCCCGGCGGATCCCGGCGAGCGTGCCGCGCAGCCGCCCGGGGTCGGTGATCGTGTTCGCCGTGTACCGCGCCAGGGGTGCCGCGAGGACGCGTTCCTGCAGCTCACCGGGGCTGTGCGCGAGCAGGACCAGCCCGGACGACGACGCGTGCAGCGGCAGCCGTCCGGCGATCCGGGTGTAGTTGATGACCGCTCCCGGCGCGGAGAGCCGCTCCACGAACAGCACCTCGTCGCCCTCGAGGACCCCGAGCTGGATGTGGTGGCCGACGACGTCGTGCAGGTCCGCCAGGAACGGCATCGCGGCTTCGCGCAGCCCCAGCGTCGGCGACGCCCGCTGGCCCAGCTCCCACAGCCGCACGCCGACGCGGATGCGGCGGTCCGGCTCCCGCGCGAGCAGCCCGTGTCCGACGAGCTCGGCGATCAGCCGGGACGCCGTCGCGACCGGCAGCCCCGAACGGCGCGCGATCACGGAGACCGGGAGCGCGGGCTCGTCGGGGGAGAAGGCGTCGAGGATGCGGACCGCCCGGGTGAGCACGGACTCCCCGCTGGGAGAACGGGCCATTCCGGCAGTGTGGACGGCCGGCGGGTGGAGTATCAACGCAGGATGCAGCCGCACGTGGTCATCGCGTCCGTGGACCGGCGCGGCTTCGCGTCCCTCTCGGCCCCGGCGACGCCGCGCGCCGAGCGCTACCGGATCGGCAAGGACCTGCGGAAGCGGGCGCCGCGCTCCTCCCTCGGGGACTGGTCGCCGTCGGACCGCACGATCGACTCGGTCGGCTCCGTCGTCGAGACGAACGCGGGCCGGGTCCAGCGGCTCGTCCCGGTGCGGATCGGCCGGATGAGCGTCTCGCCCTACACGTTCCTGCGCGGGGCCGCGGCCCTGCACGCGGCGGACTTCGCCGGCCTGCCCGCCACCGGGATCCAGCCGGTGATCTGCGGCGACGCGCACCTGGCGAACTTCGGTTTCTACGCCTCGCCGGAACGCGACCTGGTCTTCGACCTCAATGACTTCGACGAGGCCCACCCCGGCGCGTGGGAGTGGGACCTGCGCCGGCTCGTCACCAGCGTGTGGGTGGCCGGGCGGGACAACAACGCGTCGGAGGACGACTGCGAGGCGGCCGTCGGCCGCTGCGTCGACGCCTACCGCGGGCACCTGGCGTACCTGGCCGATCAGCCGCTGCTGGCCCGCTCCTACGAGCGGATCGGGGCGGACATGCTGCACGAGCGGGCGCCGAGCGCGTCCACCCGCAAGGCCGTCGACGACGCCGCGCGCCGGGCCAGGAAGCGCACCAGCGACCGCGCGCTCCCGCGGTTCGTGCGGGACTCCGGCGGCGCCCGGGCGCTCGTCGCGGAGCCACCGCTCATCACCCGGCCCGACGACGCCCAGTACGAGCGGATCACCGTCGCGCTCGATGCCTATCTCGAGACGCTGCCGCCGCACTGGGCGCGGGTCGTCGGCGGGTACCGGGTGGTGGACATCGCGCACAAGGTCGTCGGCGTCGGGTCGGTGGGCCTGCGGGCCTACATCGCGCTGTGCGAGGGCTCCGGTCCGGACGACGTGCTGTTCCTGCAGCTCAAGGAGGCCCGGCGGTCCGTCGTCGCGCCGTACGTGCACGGTGACGATGCGTGGCACGCCCACCAGGGACAGCGGGTCGTGGAGTACCAGCAGGCCCTGCAGACCGTCTCGGACCCGTTGCTGGGCTGGACGACGGTCGGGCGGCGGCAGTACTACGTGCGCCAGTTCCGGGACATGAAGGGTGCAATCGTCCTCGACGGGATCGGGACCGAGGCGCTGGCGGACTATGCGGCGGTCTGCGGGCTGCTGCTGGCCAAGGGGCACGCCCGCACGAGCGGGGCGTCGATGATCTCAGGTTACCTGGGCGGGGGCGGGAAGGCCCGGACCGCGTTGTGCCGGTTCGCGAAGGCCTATGCGGACCAGACGGAGCGGGACCACGAGGCGTTGCTCGGGGCGATCCGGCGCGGGGAGTTGCCGTGCGAGCCCGGGGTGTGACCGTATGCGGCCCTGAGCGGCTACCCGGCGGAGCCGGTCATCTCCTCCGCCACGACCCAGCGGCCTCCGTTCGCCTCGATCTCCGGCATCGCCTTGCGGACCTCGGGCAGCAGGTCCGGCACGAACAGGACGACGGTGTCGGGCTTCGCGGCCACCAGCTCGTCCGGGGAGATGATCGGGATCTCGCTCCCCGGCAGCCGGCGGCCGGCCTTGGCCTCGGCGGCGTCCGCGATGTGCGACATGAGCCCCGGGCCGATCCCCGCCCGGTTCAGCAGGGCGACGGAGCGGGACGCGGCGCTGTAGCCCAGCGTGGTGCGGCCCGCCGCCTTCTCCGCGGCGACGAACCGGTGCAGCTCGTCCGCGGTCGCGGAGCAGGCTTCCTGCAGGGTTCGCGCGGCCGCGGGATCGAGCACCCCGACGGCCTTCTCGCCCTCGACGATCCGGGCGACGGCCTCGTCCGGCACCCCGCCCCGCCGGGCGGCGAGCAGCACGGTGCCGCCGTAGAGCGAGTAGCGGAACGCGGTGACCGGGGTGAGGCCCACGCTCGCCAGCATCGTGACGAGCGCCGGCGTGGAGTAGTAGGCGTAGTGGCCGTGCCGCAGCGCGTTCCACTGCCCGTGCTCGATGATCGCGCGGAACGAGTGGAACTGGAACAGCAGCACGCCGTCCGGGGCGAGCCGGTCCACGCGCTCGCGCAGGGCCGCGGCCTGGTCCGCGTCGTGCATCATCCCGATGTTGTCGATGATCACGTCCGCCTGCTGTCCGCTCGCCGCGGGCGTGAGCCCGCGCTCGAGCAGCACGTCCATCCAGTCACCGCCGTGCGGGCTGCCGTACTCGAAGACGACCTTGCCCGGTGCGAGCAGGCCGGCACCGGCCATGTCCGCGACGGCCTCCTTCGCCTGCTCGATCCAGGCGTCCGGCTCCTTGCCCCGCGGCTCCTCGGGCACCGTCGGGTCCTCGATCAGCTGGGCGAGCCCGCAGCCGCCGCAGAGCCACATGCGCAGCGGGTGGACCGGGTCCGGGCCCGGCTCCGTGACGAGGGGGAACAGGTCGCTGGCCGGCTGCAGCCCGGCGTCGAGCACGAGCTCGCCGTCGGAGGAGCGGCAGAACCGGCACGAGACGGTGCCGGTCAGGTCTGGCTCGGTCATGGCGGCAGTGTTCACCCCACGACCTGCGGGCTCGGGACCGGCACGATGAACCTGCCGCCCGCCTGACGATACGCCTCCTGCTGCCGCATGATCTCCTTCTTGAAGTTCCAGGCGAGCAGCAGCACGTAGTCCGGCCGGCGTTCCATCAGCTCCGCGGGGTCGAGTACCGGGATCCGCGCGCCGGGGAGGAGCTTGCCCTGCTTGTGGGTGTTGACGTCCACCACGAAGTCGATGACGTTCGCGCCGATGCCCGTGGAGTTCAGCAGCGTCGCGCCCTTGGCCGCGGCGCCGTAGGCGGCGATCGACTTGCCCTGGGCCCGGAGCTCGCGCAGGAGCGACGCCAGCCGGGTCTGGTTGGCGGCGACCCGGGCGCCGAAGTCCGCGTAGGCCGCGAAGTCGTCCAGGCCGAGGGCGTACTCCTCGTCGAGGTGACGGAGCGCGCGCTCGGTCGGGGTGCCCGTCCGGCCCGCGGTCCAGCGGAGGGTGCCGCCGTGCAGGTCCGGATAGAGCTCCACGTCGAGCAGGTTCAGACCGTGCCGGGCGAAGAGCTTCTGCACCGCGATCGTGGAGAAGTAGCAGAAGTGCTCGTGGTAGACGGTGTCGAACTCGCAATGCTCCAACAGGTAACGGACGCCCGGATTCTCGACCTGGACGATGCCGTCGTCCGCGACGAGGGCGGCCATTCCTGCGACGAAACCGTTGAGGTCCGGGACGTGGGCCATCACGTTGTTCGCGATGATCACGTCCGCTGCGCCGTGCTCCTTGCGGATCCGGGCGCCGGTGTCCGCGCCAAAGAACTCCTGGAGCGTGGGGATGCCGGCCTCGCGGGCGGCGGCGGCCGGCCCGGGGGTCGGCTCCACCCCGAGCACCGGGACGCCGTGCTCGACGAACCGTCGGAGCAGGTAGCCGTCGTTGCTCGCGAGCTCCACGACGAACGACCCGGCGCCGAGCCCGCGCTCCTCCACGACCGAGTCGACGTGCTGCGCCGAGTGCGTGACGAGGGCGTCGATGAAGGACGAGTAGTAGGGGTAGTTCGCGTCGAACATCGCCTCGGCGGGGAGCTCGTGGGTCAGCTGCACCAGGGAGCACGACGGGCAGAAGCCGACGGCCAGCGGGTACGACGGATCGGGTGTGGCGGACCGGGCCGGCTCGACGAGTGCGTTGGCGATCGGCGTCGCACCCAGGGAGAGGAACTCCCGCACCCCGGGCGTTCCGCAGGCGCGGCAGGCCGACACGCTCGCCGATGTCGTGCTCTGCTGTGGAATCCGCACTGTGGACATCCTTTCCCCGAGCACATCGTTCTGGGTCATTCCCCGCCCTTCGATCGCGCCGATTCGCGGCACCGTATGCCTGGCATTCGAGGTCGGGGCAAGCAGTGTTACGACGTTTGGTCCGATTTGAAGCGCAAAGCCCGAAAGATCCCCGCTGCGGGGTCAGGGTGCGAGGTGACACGGAGGATGCCGGTCGGCACGCCCCGCAGCCCCCACGTGAGCGACGTCCCCTCGCCCGAGAGGCAATCACGCCGATCGATCCGCTAGGTTTCCCACGTGAGCGTGGTGGAGACGGTGCTGACCCTCGTGTTGCCGCCGGTGGTGCTGTACGCGGCGGTCGCGTTGCTCGTGATGGCGCCGAAGAAGTCCAAGCGGCCCCGGTATCGCACCGGGCAGCCGTGGCCGCACGAGCCGCTGTTCTGGACGGCCAACCCGGAGGGCGCCCACCTGCCCGCCCACTCCGGCGCCCACGCGTCCGGTATCGCTTCTGGCCCCAAGGGAGGCGCTCGTGGCCACTGGTGAGCACAACACCCTGGCGACGGCGCAGGACGCGGATCCCGCCGATCTGCCCGAGGGCGCGGTCATCACGTCCTCCGGGCGGGTGTCGGCCGCCGAGAACTTCTCGGACGAGACGGACGCGGTCGACCAGCCCTTCACGCCCGTCCAGCTGGCCCGCCTCGACGAGGCGCTCACGCTGGCGAGCCGGGACACGGGCCTGAACTTCGCGATCTATCTGGGTGATCTCGGGGACGACCCGGAGAAGCGCTCGTCGGAGCTGCACGACTCGCTGGACGATCCCGCCGAGGCGGTGCTCGTCGCGGTGAGCCCCGGCCAGCGCGTCGTCGAGGTCGTCACCGGCACCGAGGCGCACACCCGGCTGCCGGACCGCGGCGCGAAGCTCGCCGTGATGAGCATGGTGGCCTCCTTCAAGGAGAGCGACCTGCTGGGCGGGCTGCTCAGCGGGCTGCGGATGCTCGCGGACCAGGCGGGCGGACGGCGCCGCTCCTCCTGAGCAGAGGGCTCGCGGCGTCACCCACACACGCATCCGGCACCAGTGCCGGACGCGACCTTGTGGGTAAGCCATATGGTGTAAAGGACCTGGTCGCCTGTACGGTTTCCCGACGATGTGCCACCCGCACCGCTCGCCGGGCGATCGTTGTCCGCACGTGACCGGCCGACGTCGGACCATTGACGGGACTCATGACTGATCGCATGCCGTCACGCTCTCCGGAGCAGTCGCCCCGGGGCTCCGGCATGCCCGTGCTCGTCGTGGACGACCACGAGCTCGTCGCCACCTCGATCGTGATGAGCCTGCGCGCCGAGGGCGTGGCCACCCATCTCTGCACGGCCCGCGGGATCGCGCCGATCCTCGCCGAGGCGGAGAGGCTGGAGCCCGGGCTGGTCCTGCTGGACCTCGACCTGGGCCGGGACCGCGAGGGCAACCGGGTGGACGGGGTGGACCTCGTCGGCCCGTTCATGGCCGCCGGCTGGCAGGTGCTCGTCCTCTCCGGCAGCGCGGACCACGCCCGGATCGGGGCGGCGCTCGACGCCGGCGCCCTGGCCTGGGTGCCGAAGCACGCCCCGTTCCCGACGCTCCTCACGTCCGTCCGGGAGGCCGTCGCGGGCCGCCCCGTGATGTCCCCGGAGCGCCGGCAGAAGTTCATCGACCTCTACCACCAGCGGGACGCCGAGAGCCGGGTGCTCACCGAGAAGCTCGACCGGCTCACCCAGCGCGAGCGCGAGGTGCTGGCCGAGCTGGCCCGCGGCCGCCGCGCCCAGGCCGTCGCGGACCACTTCGTCGTGTCGCTCGCGACCGTCCGCACGCAGATCCGCGCGGTGCTGACGAAGCTCGAGGTCGGCTCGCAGCTCGAGGCGGTCGCCCTTTACCGCAGGGCGACGCGCTCCTGACGGCTCGCGGGCGCGGCACCCACTCCCCGGTGGACCGGTTCACCTAGGATTCACCTCGGTCCGTCTCGGGTGGACGGTGCGGGGAGGGGGTCCCGGCATGGTCACTGGTGCCACGAGCGCCTCTGGGAGGCTGCGCCGCGCCCGGTTCACGTCGCGGCTCGTGGTCGACGTCGTCGTGGTGCTCGGTGTCGCGCTCGTCACGGGTGGCCTGGCGCGCTCGATGACCGTCATGCAGTGGGTGCCCGGAACTCGCACCCAGGACATCCTGACGCTGGTCGCGGCCGCGATCGGCGCCGGCGCCGCGATCCTCGCGTTCATGGGGTCCCGGGTGCTCACCGATCCCCGCCCGGCCTGGTTCTCGGCCGCGCTCACGATGTACTGCCTCGTCGTCCTGCCCTGGACGGTCAGCGCGTTGGCCGCCCAGCAGTCGCCGGGAATGCGGCTGTCCCGCCTCGTCGCCTATGCGACCGCACTCGCCCTGTTCGCCCTGGCCCTGCGCCCGCCGCGGCGGCTGGGGATGTGGGGCGGCTGGGTGATCCTGCTGGTCGGCGGCCTCCTCGCCACCGCGGCGCTGCGCCTCGTGCAGTGGACGGGCCCGGTGGCGACGATCGTCGCGAGCACCCTGGCCACGGTCGTCGTCCTGGCGGGCTGGGTGGCGGTGGCCGTGCTCTACGTCATCGACGCGTTCCGCCGGCAGAGCACGCCGCGCGCCCGGATCGGGCTCGGCCTGGTCGTGCTCGCGGCCGGGCAGCTGTACCGCGTGGTCGCGGGTGCGCCGCAGGACCTCGTGTTCCCCGTGCTGCGCGTCGTGGGCCTCGTGGTGATCATGATCGGTCTGCTGCAGCTCGTGCAGCGCTCGCTGGGGGACCTGCACAGCCAGAACTACGAGCAGCAGGAGGAGCTGTCCGAGGCCGCGCTGCACATGGAGCGCGCCATGTCGGTCGCCGCCGAACGCAACCACGAGCTGCGCAACGGCCTCGCGGGCCTCGCCGGGGTCACCCACCTGCTCAGCGCGGAGAGCGGGGGCGCGGACCACGCCCGGCTGCGCCAGGCGGTCCTGGCCGAGCTCAGCAGGCTGCACACCATCCTGGACGGCTCGGCGGACGCGGCGGACGAGCTCGCCGAGCCGGAGGACTACCTCGTCGAACCCATGCTCGACGGGCTGGTGCGGCTGCGCCGGGCCCGTGGCGGGGAGGTCTCGCTCGTGGTGCAGAACGGTCTGCGCGCGCGGGGTGACTCGGCCGTCCTCGCCCAGGTGGTGACGAACCTGCTGGCCAACTGCGAGCGGCACGCCCCGGGTGCGCCGGTCGCGATCCGGGCCGTCGAGGACGGGGGGAAGGCCCTCATCGAGGTCCGGGACCAGGGTCCCGGCCTGCCGGCCGGCGCCGAGGAGGAGGTGCTGCGCCGCGGGGCCCGGGACGAGAGCGCGGGCGGCACGGGGTTGGGGCTCTACATCTCCGCTCAGCTGCTCGAGGGACAGCGGGGCTCGCTCGCCCTCCGATCGGTGCACGATCCGGCCGGCTGTGTCGCCACTGTCACCCTTCCGGCCGTCGACGCCACACTTCCGGTCAGCGATCCTCTGTCGCGGTGACGCAACCTACCCAACGGGATGTCATCATCACCTTCGGTGATTCCCCTCCGGTGTGAGGGGAACGCATACTGTCGCTGAGCCGTCGGACGATGAACGGTTCTCCGAGGAGAGGAGCCCACATGGGTGAGACGGAGAAGCGACCCGGCGGCCGTTCGGGCGCGCGGAGGTCCACCTCGCCGGTCCTGACCCCGCCGACGGGCATTCCCTCGCTGGACGACCTGGGGCTGAGCCTTCCGGCCCAGCGCGCCTCCGAGCAGATCGCCCCGGAGCAGATCGGTGCGGCTCCGGCGGCAGACGCGCCGCAGGCCCCGACCACCCCGCCTGTCGCGCCGCGGACACCGGTGAGCACCCGTACCTGCACGTGCGGGCACGAGCCGGACGCGCACGAGCACTACCGCCCGGGTGCGGACTGCGCCTTCTGCGGCCGCGAGGCCTGTGCCAGGTACCGCCCTCGCGGCGGTGCCGCGACCCGGCTGATGCGGAAGTTCGGCCTCAAGGCCTGACGCCGCACCACGAACGACGAGGGCCCGGTCCGCACTTCGCGGACCGGGCCCTCGCACGTCGGGACGCTACAACGAGGTGGTGTGGCGGCCGGCGCGGACCGCCGCCAGCCGTTCCAACAGGAGCGCACAGCTCAGCACGATCGCGACCGCGGCGCAGAAGCCGCCGAGGGTGTCCGTGGGGTAGTGCGACCCGATCACCACCATCGACGCGCCGATGGTCCCGCCCGCCACCAGCGTCACCGTGCCGACGAGGGCCATGGACAACCGCCGCCCCGGATTGAGCAGGCTGACCAGCAACAACGCCACCACCAATGCGATCGAGGTGGCGCCGCCGGTGTGGCCGCTCGGAAACGCGAAGCCGCCCTCGATGGTCCGGCCGACGGTGGGCTTGAGGAACGTCGTCGCCAGCCCGGTCAGGCCCGGCCCGACGATGGCGAGGATCGCCAGCCGCCGACGGCCGAGGGCGAAACAGACCCCGGCCAGCACCACGCCGGCGATCACGACGAACGGCGGCGAGCCGAACGTCGTGAGCCGGCCGAAGACCCAGCGGTGCGCGCCGCCGAGGGAGTCCACGAGGTTCTCGGCGTGCCAGTCCACCCGGCCCGCCCGCCCGTCCCCGGCGTACCGGGCGGCCAGCACGCCGAACACCACGACCGCGACGCCGACGACCGCCATCGCCGGCCGGCGGAGCGCATCGGGCAGGGCGGCGCGCACGTCAGGGCTCGGGGTCGTCACCTCGCCCAGGCTACCGACATCCGGGGCGATCGGCCGAGGTCCCGCGCATCGGCCGTCAGCCCGCGATACAGCGCCCGTTCGAGTAGAGCGGCGTGGTGTCCACCGCGCGCCCGGCCGGCGGGTCGATCTCGATCGTCACGTTACCGCCCGGGGTCAGGGCCGCCTCGCAGTCCTCCACTCCGCTGTCCGTGGCCCCGCCGGCGTAGAGGTCGATCCAGAAGGAGCCCGACCCCAGGCAGGAGGCGCACTGGTCCTCCATCACGAAGTACCTGCGGAGCGGCGGGTAGTAGATCCGCGTGCCGGGCGCGATCTGGTCGGCGTCCGAGGCCATGGTGACGGGGTCCGCGAAGGTGCCCGTGCCGCCGGCCTCGGAGTGCACGCTCGGGTAGGCGATCTGGGTGCTGCCGGCGGGATCGTTGTCGTAGGCCGCGTAGAACGTGACCTTCGCGCCCATCAGGCGGCCCACGGGGCCGGTGGCGCCGCTTCCCGACGTCCCGGCGCCGGCCTGCCCGCCTCCGGCCCCCGGGGAGCGGGTGCCGGTCCCCGGGGCCGGCGCGGCGGTCGTGGGGGGAGTCCGGGTGCTCGCCTCGTAGGCGGAGCGCATGACGTTCGCGGCGGCGCCGGAAACCGGGTCGGCCGACGGGACGGCGGTGGCCGTCGTCGGTGCGGGCGCCGCGACGGTCGGGGCGGGCGCGACGAGCGCCGCGTCCGGGACCGGCGCGCCGCACGCGGCGAGGAACAGGGACAGCAGGAGGCACGGCGCGCCGAGTCTGAAGGCGGGGGCCGGGCGCAGGGAGCGGGGAAGCGGGCGCACGATCAGGTGGTCTCCGGGTCTTCCGGACGATCGACGTCCCCGAACGGCGGTCGCGCAGCGTGAGTGCGGCCAGTGTGCCATGACTTCCGGATCGTCCGGAAGCGGGATCACCGCTCCCGGACGTGACGCTGCGTGAGATCGGCGACGGCAGCGTCAGCTCGCGTCGAACTCCCGCGCCGCCAGGGCCCGGACGATGCCCGCCCGTCCCTCGGTGACGAGACGGCGCAGGGCCGGCGGGTGCGACTCGTCGGCGAGCCACACGTCCGCCGCCTCGACGGTCGAGCGCTCCACGGCCCACGACGGGAACAGGCCGAGCACCACGCTCTGCGCCCGCTCGGACGTCCGGCGCGCCCACACGTCCGCGACCTCGGCGAAGTACTTCTCGACGTACTCGCCGAGCAGGTGCCGCTGCGCCGGGTGGCTGAAGCCGCCGATGATCGCCTCGTTGACGGCGTTGGGCAGCTCGTCGTCGTGCACCGCGCGGTCCCAGGCCCGGGCCTTCGCCTCGGGCGTCGGGACCAGCGACCGGGCCCGCTCGGCCTGCCGGTTGCCGGCGGCCGTCGGGTCCCGCTGCAGCTCGGCGTCGATCTCCGCCTCGCCGGCCTTGCCGTGGGCGACGAGCGCCTGCAGCAGCCGCCACCGCAGGTCCGTGTCCACCGTCAGGCCCTCCGGGACGTCCGTCCCGGCCAGCCAGCCCTTCATCTGCTCCAGCGTCCCGTCCGGGAGCACGCTGCCGGCGAGGGAGTTGACGACGGCGAGCTGGGCGTCCGAGCCGGGCGGGGCGGTGTCCAGGCGGAAGCGCAGGGCGTCGGTGAGCAGCGGCCAGCCCCGCTCCGCCGCCCAGTTCCCGCCCACGTAGGAGGCGGTGGCCGTCTGGGCCTGCAGCAGCAGCCGCTGCACGACGCCGATCTCGGTCTCCGAGCCGAACCCGCCCGCGACGAGCGTGACGAAGTCCCGCGCCTTGAGCTCGGCCTCGCGGGTCATCTCCCACGCCGCGGACCAGCACAGCGTGCGGGGGAGCGGATCGGCGATGTCCCCGATCCGGTCCACGAGCGTCGCGAGCGAATCCGGGTCCAGGCGTAGCGCGCAGTAGGTGAGGTCGTCGTCGTTGACCAGCACCAGCTTGCCGCGGGGCACCCCGACGAGGGCCTCGACCGCGGTCCGCTCACCCGTCACGTCGACCTCGACGCGGTGCGTCCGGACCAGCTTGCCGGCGGCGTCCCCGTCCTCCGCGTCGTCGTAGACGCCGACGGCCACGCGGTGCGTCCGCAGCTCACCGGCACCCGGCCGGGCCCCGCCCTGGACCACCTCGAACGAGGTGAAGGTGCCGTCCGCGGCGACCTCGAAGGAGGGCCGCAGCAGGTTCAGCCCCGTGGTACGCAGCCACTGCGCGCCCCAGTCCGAGAGGTCCCGGCCGGACGCCTTCTCCAGCGAGCTCAGCAGGTCGTCGAAGGTGGCGTTGCCCCACTTGTGGGCCTCGAAGTAGTCCCGCAGCCCGGCGAGGAACGGCTCGAGCCCGACGTAGGCGACGAGCTGCTTGAGCACCGAGGCGCCCTTGGCGTAGGTGATGCCGTCGAAGTTGACCTCGACGGCCTGCAGGTCCGGGATGTCCGCGGCGATCGGGTGCGTCGACGGGAGCTGGTCCTGGCGGTAGGCCCAGGACTTCTCGACGTTCGCGAACGTCGTCCAGGCCTCCTTGTACTCGGTGGCCTCGGACTGGCAGAGCACGGAGGCGAAGGTGGCGAAGGACTCGTTGAGCCACAGGTCGTCCCACCAGCGCATCGTCTCGAGGTCGCCGAACCACATGTGCGCCATCTCGTGCAGGATCGTCTCGGCGCGGCGCTCGTAGGCCGAGCGGGTCACGCGGGACCGGAAGACGTAGTCCTCGAGGAACGTCACCGCGCCGGCGTTCTCCATCGCGCCCGCGTTGAACTCCGGCACGAAGAGCTGGTCGTACTTGCCGAACGGGTACCGGACGCCGAAGTTGCGGTGGTAGAAGTCGAAGCCCTGCTTCGTCTCGGTGAAGATCCGCTCCGCGTCCATGTGCTCGGCGAGCGACGCGCGGCAGTAGATGCCCAGCGGGATGCCGTCGTGCTCGTCGCGCCACTCGGCGTACGGGCCCGCGATCAGGGCGACCAGGTACGTCGAGAGGATCTCGGTCTCGGCGAAGCGGTGGATCGTCGCGACCTCGCCGGCCTCGACCTCGGCGAGGGAGTTGGAGACGACCTTCCAGTCGTGGGGTGCGGTCACGGTGAGCGTGTACCGCGCCTTGAGGTCCGGCTGGTCGAAGCAGGGGAAGAGCCGCTTCGCGTCCGCCGTCTCGAACTGGGAGTAGAGGTAGACACTCTCGTCGACCGGGTCGACGAAGCGGTGCAGGCCCTCACCGGTGTTCATGTACGCGCCGGCCGCCACGATCGTCAGCGTGTTCTGCGCGTGCAGGCCGGGCAGCGCGATGCCGTCCTCCTCGCGGTACCCGGAGACGTCCAGGACGACGCCGTTCAGCGTGGCCGACACGACCTCGGGGCCGACGAAATCGATCCAGCTGTCCGCCCCGGGTTCCCGGCAGGAGAACTCGACGGTCGTGGTGCTGGCGAAGATCGCGTCCCCGGGCCCGCCGGAGCCGTCCGTGAGGTCGAGGTCGACGACGTAGCTGGACACCTCGAGCAGCGCCGCCCGCTGCTCGGCGTCGGTACGGGTCAGGTTGGGCGGGGCCATGGGCTCGGGTGCGTCCTCTCGGAAAAGCGGGAGCTGATGGGCAACGTCTGGCATCCAATCACGTGTGCCCCGTACCCGCCCCGGCATTCGCACGGCAGGGGGGAACACGCCCCGGACATCACTGGTTGTGCGCTGTGGTGGTACCCCCACTCGAGTCCCCGACGAACGGAGCACCCGTGACCAGCACGGAGAACACGAAGGCCACCGAGGTCGACATCTGGTTCGACCCGCTGTGTCCCTGGGCGTGGCTGACGTCGCGCTGGATCCTCGAGGTGGAGAAGGTCCGGGACATCGACCTGAACTTCCACGTCATGAGCCTGTCGGTGCTCAACTCCGGGCGCGACGACCTGCCGGAGCGGTACCGGGAGCTGATGGACAAGGGTTACGGGCCGGTCCGCGTCTGCATCGCCGCGGCCGAGGCCCACGGCCAGGAGATCCTGAGCCCGCTCTACACCGCGATGGGCGAGCGCATCCACAACGGCGGCAACAAGGACTTCGACGTCGTCATCAAGGAGGCGCTGGCGGAGCTGGACCTGCCCGCGTCGCTCGCCGAGGCCGCGACCTCCACCGAGTTCGACGAGAAGCTGAAGGCCAGCCACCACGCGGGGATGGACCCGGTCGGCATGGACGTCGGCACGCCGGTCCTGCACGTCGACGGCGTGGCCTACTTCGGCCCCGTCATCTCGAAGGTGCCGCACGGCGAGGACGCCGGGAAGGTCTTCGACGGTGCGCGCCTGCTCGCCGGGTGGCCGCACTTCTTCGAGCTCAAGCGGACCCGTACCGAGGACCCGGACTTCGATTACTGAGCATTCTTGCCAGTGCACGAACGGCGCTGTCGGTCAGTGTTCACCGGCAGCGCCGTTCGTGATACCGGACATTGTGCCGAAAGGCGGCCGCTCCTCAGTGGGCCGCGATCCAGCCGTCCCGCAGGACCCCCGTCTCGAGCTCGAGATCCCGCAGCCGGCTCTTCACCAGGTCCCCGATGCTGACGATCCCGACGAGCTGCCCGGCGTCGACGACCGGGAGGTGCCGGTAGCGCCCCTGGGTCATGCGCTGCAACGCGCGGATCACGGACTCGCCGGGCGAGACGGTGACGATGTACTTGGTCATCACGCTCTCCACCTGCTGGTTCAACAGGTCGGGGCCACGCCGCGCGAGCTCGCGGACCAGGTCCCGCTCGGAGAGGATGCCGAGCACCGCGTGCGTGGAGTCGTTCACCACGAGGGCCCCGATGTGAAACCGGTTCAGCTGCTGGACGGCGTCCGCCACGGTCGCCCAGGGCAGGATCGTGTGGACCGTTCGTCCCTTGGTGCCGACGACGTCCGCAATGGTCATTGGAGTTCCTCCGAGAATCCGCCTGCTCGTGCTCGCCCGATCAATGATGCTCCCGTTCGGCGGAAAAAGATCCCGTCGGTTCGGGGGGATCATCGACTCGGGGTCGAGGTCCTGCCGGCGGCGGCGGACGTCCCGGCTCGGCGGGGCCCCTGCGGCCGGGGCGAGGACGTCCACGCGCGGTGATCGACGGCCGAGCGCGCACGACCCGCCCCGCACCGGGGCCATCGAGCGTTCACGATCGCAACCGGTTCTCCCGAACGCCCACGGAGATCGGCGGCGCGCTGTGATCGTCCGGCCGTGCGGATTCGGATGCAGGTGGCGGGCGCGGTCCTCGCCGTGGTCGCGGTGGCGGCGGCGGTGCTCGCCGTCACGACCACGCGGGCGCCGCGGGCGGGACTGATCACGGTCGACGGGCACTACTTCGCCCGCGCGGACGGCGAGCCGTTCTACTGGCTCGCGGACACCGCCTGGGACCTCGTCACCGACCTGAGTACCGAGGAGGCCGAGCAGTACCTCGACACCCGTGCCGAGCAGGGCTTCACCGTCGTCCGAGCCGGGCTGATCATGCCGGGTGCCGCCCGCGACCGCTACGGCGACGCCGCCTACGCGGGCCACCTGGGCGCGCTCGCCACCACTGCGGGGGCGGACCCGGACGACCCGGCGCAGTACGACTTCTGGGACCACGTGGACGCGATCGTCGGGGCCGCCCAGCAGCGCGGGATCTCCCTCGCGCTCGCCCCGGTCTGGGCGGACGGCCAGGCCGGCAGCCTCGTCACGCAGGACAACGCCCGCGCGTACGGCACGTTCCTCGGGCGGCGCTACGGCGCGTCGCCGGTGTCCTGGCTCCTCGGCGGGGACGCGACGGCCGACTCGGACGGCATCTGGCGCGAGCTCGCGGGCGGCCTGCGGTCCGGCGGTAGCCAGGGCCTGATCGGCCACCTGCCCCGCGCCGGCGGCAGCACTCCGGCGGACGGCCCCTACGACTTCCGCACGGCCGCGGACGACGGGTGCGCCGCGGGGGGCCGCGAAGACCGGATCGCCGCCGGCCGGTCGTCGCGGACCTCCGACGGCGAGGCGGTACCGGTTCTCGGCGCCGGGTCGCGGGCCGGGAGCGCCGGCGGGTGCTCGACCGCGGGCTCGAACGGAACCGACACGGGTAGCAGGACCGGCGCCGACGACGCTGCGCCCGGAGACCCCGCGACCGCGGAACCCGGGACCGGAGACCCCACGAGCGGCGACGAGCCCGGAGACACCGGCAGTGCCCTCGGCGTCCGGCGCCAGGCCTGGCAGGACGCCCTCGCCGGGGCCGCCGGCACCACCTACGCCGGCGCCTCCGCCGAGCGCTCCGGGGCCGGCGAGGACGCGCCCGACGACGAGGCCGCGGCTCAGCTGGGTCACCTCCGCGCGCTGATGGAGTCGCGCCCCTACCGAACCCTGGAGCCCGCGGACGAGGCCCTGGGCGGCACCGGGGGCTCGGGCGCGAACCGCATCTCGGGCTCGCTGGCGTCCGACGGGTCGTTCCTCGTCGCATACACCCCGGCGGGCCAGGACGTCACGGTCGACCTGGACATGCTCGCCGGCGAGGAGGTCCGCCCCGCCTGGTTCGACCCGCGCTCCGGGGACGTCCTGCCCGTCGAGCCGCTGCCCAGCGCCGGCACGGCCCGGTTCGAGGCGCCCACCGGCACCGGCGGCGAGCAGGACTGGGTTCTCGTCCTCGACGATCTGGACGCGGGCTACGGCGAGCCCGGCCGGGACGTCCGGGAGGCCCCGGACGACACGAGCGGCCTGCCGATCGTGGAGGGCCCCACGGGCGAGCGAAGCAGGCGCACGGACAGCCCGCGCCCGGCCGACGACGAGCCCACCACCGCCCCCGAGCCGACCCGACCGGAGACATCACCCACACCGAAACCCGTCACCGCGGGTGACGTCCTCGACGACGCGTCCGCCGCCGTCTCCCGCGTTCCGACGCCGGCACCCACCCCTGACCGGGCGCCGGAACCCGCGAAGCCGGCCGAACCGGCGAAACCCGCCGAACCCGCGCCGCCGGCCCATGCGCGGCCTGCCCGGCCGGCGGCACCCGCGTCGGGGTCCTGGGACACCCTCGCCACCTGCGAATCGAGCGGGAACTGGGCGATCAACACCGGCAACGGTTACTACGGCGGGCTGCAGTTCGACTCGGGAACCTGGTCGGACTTCGGCGGCACCGAGTTCGCGGCGCGGGCGGACCAGGCGACCAAGGAGGAGCAGATCTCGGTCGCCACCCGGGTGCGCGACGCCCGAGGGGGTTACGGATCGTGGCCTGCCTGCGCGAAGAAGCTGGGCCTGCCCCGGTGATGATCGCGGGGGTTCCCTATCCTGGGCAGTCATGACCCCGTCCGACCCTGACCCGATCCGGATCGGGAACCGTTACCGCCTCGACGAACGCATCGGGGCGGGGGCGATGGGTGCCGTCTGGCGGGGCACCGACGAGCTGCTCAACCGGTCCGTCGCGGTCAAGGAACTGCTGGCCGCGGCCGCGAACGGGATCGCCGGCAACGGCGCGGACGCGATCGAGGAGTCCCGCCAGCGCATCCTGCGCGAGGGCCGCATCGGCGCCCGCCTCCAGCACGCCCACGTGATCAGCATGTTCGACGTCGTGGTCCACGACGAACGGCCCTGGCTGATCATGGAGTACCTGCCGTCGAGCTCGCTCGCGGCCGTGCTCACGGAGAAGGGGCCGATGGATCCCGTGGACGCGGCGGCGATCGGTCAGCAGGTCGCGGACGGGCTCGCCGCCGCGCACGCCGCGGGGGTGGTGCACCGGGACATCAAACCCGGCAACGTGCTGATCGCCGAGGACGGCCGCGCGAAGATCACGGACTTCGGCGTCTCCCGCGCGGTCGACGACGTGCAGCTCACCCGCACCGGCATGATCGCCGGCACCCCGGCGTTCCTCGCGCCGGAGGTCGCCCGCGGCCAGGAGCCCACCTCCGCCTCGGACGTGTTCGCCCTCGGGGCGACGCTCTACGCCGCGGTGGAGGGCGAGCCGCCCTTCGGCCTCGACGACAACCCCTACGCGCTGCTGCACAAGGTCGCGACCGGCGCGGTCCGCCCGCCGCAGTCCGCCGGCCCGCTGACGGCGCTGCTCATGCGCCTGCTGAGCAACCTGCCCGAGGACCGGCCCACCGCCTCGCAGACGCGCGAGGCCCTCGCGGCCATCGCCGCCGGGCGCTCGGCCGCCGGC
>NZ_JAODNI010000237.1 GCF_025465255.1 Pseudonocardia sp. | reverse complement strand
TCAGAGTGTGATCGGGTTGCCGGCGTCGGCGAGCTGCTGGCGTAGCTGGGCCAGGGTGGTGCTGAGCAGCCGGGAGACGTGCATCTGGGAGATCTCGATCCGCTCGGCGATCTGGGTCTGGGTGAGGTCCTCGAAGAACCGCAGCGTCAGAATCGTCCGTTCCCGTGCCGGGAGCGCCTCGATCAACGGACGAAGGATCTCGTGCCGTTCGACGTGCTCCAACTCGGTGTCGAGCCGGCCGTAGGTCTCGGCCAGCGGCTGCCCGTCCTCCCCGTAGGGGCTGTCGAGCGGGACGCTGTGTTGGCTCTCCCGCGCGCCGAGTGCGTCGATGACCTCACCGACGGTGACGCCGAGCTCGGTGGCGAGCTCGCTCGGCCTGGGTGCCCGACCCAGCCGGTGCGACAGGGGCTCGGTGCAGCGGTTGATCCGGACGCTGAGTTCCTTGAGCCCGCGCGGGACGCGGGTGGACCAGGTCCGGTCGCGGAAGTAGCGGCGGATCTCCCCGGTCACCGTCGGGATCAGGTATCCCAGGAACGTCTCGGACCCGCGAGCGGGGTCGTACCGGTCGATCGCGTTGATCAGGCCGATCGTGCCGACCTGCTCGAGGTCCTCGGCGATGCCGTGGCGGTTGTAGCGACGGGCCAGATGCCGCACCACCGGCAGGAAGCCCATCACCAGCTCGTCCCGCAGCCGGGCACGGTCCAGATGGTCCTCGGGAAGGGCGGCGTAGCGGTCGAGCAACGGCAGGAACCCTGTGTACTCGTCATCGCGTCGAACCGGCTCGTCCATGCGCCGGGGCGGCGACGTTGCGACCGGGGTCCCTAGCGCGCGGATCACGTCTGGCCGAGGATGGACCTTGGTATGGCTGCTTTCGACATACGCCAGCGTCACTAGATGATCTACCCACACAGGCGCCGCGCGAAACAACCCCTCCGAACCGGACTTCCCACCACAGTGCACGCGCTCATGGGCGCACCGGGCGAGATCAGCTGTCCGGGGAGGTCGAGGAGGTCAAGGGGGTGGAAGCGCCCCCGGTGGGTTGGGGTGCGCGTCAGGCGACATTCAGTATCCGGCCGACTACGTCGTGGGCGACGTCGATCAAGGGCCGTCCGGGCTGAGGGTGATGTGCCGGAGATGCTCCAGCGCCGCGCGGAGCTCAGGCAACGGCGAGGGTGGCCCACACGGTCTTACCGGCGGCGCGGCGGATGGTGCCCCAGCGGGCGAGGGCCTCGACCAGCGCGAGGCCGCGGCCGCGGAACGCGCCGAACCGGGAGACCCCCGGGGTCAACGGTTCGTCCGGGCTGCCGTCCTCGACCTCGATCCGAAGATCCGCGACATCGAGGACGACCCGGACCCTGCGCGGCGCCGCGGCGTGCTCGAGAGCGTTGGTGACCAGTTCCCGTGCACACCAGCTCGGCCTCGATCCGGCCGTCCCCGGCCGGGATCAACTGTCGCAGCCGCGACCGCAGGCCCAGCAGGCATGACGCGTCGCTGAACTCCACGGCGAACGAACGGAGCACCCGTTACGGGAGGTGACACCCATAGCCCCGCTCCTCCCAGCCGTCGAACCACAATGGGTCCACCAGCCTTGACGTCAGTACACCGTCCGGGTTACCGGTACCCACTCCCGACCGATGCACGCCGGCTGCAGCGCAGATGGACCAGCGCACCAGTGACGAGAGCTTCATCGACGGGATCCAGGGCCACTACCCAAGATCGACATACCGGTCACCGTCTGTCGGGGTCAGCACGCACGTGGATCCCGGTCGCCCGAGGACGTGAACTCGCTCGGGCGCATTCCCCAACGCAAGCTTTCAGGTCATCCCCGACGCCGGGCACCTCGTACAGGAAGACAACCCCGCCGAGCTCACCGCAGCCGTTCTGACCTTCCTGCAAGGCTGAACGACGGGCGGACGAAGGCCCCGCTCCATGACCCCACCATGGCATCACGGCGACCCTTCGACCTGTGTGTTCCTCGGTCCCGGGCTAGCGTGACGGGCCTTGTCCGCGGCCTCGCCGACCCGGGGTCGAGCATCGCGCGCAGGGGCTCGACCGCGTGGAGGTGACCGGGCCGCGTGTTGCGGCTCGTCGGGAGGTGGCCGGCGTCGCGGGCAGCTGGGCCAGGAACGCGCGTTGGGTGCCCTCCCGGAAAGGGTGCAGCGCGTTGATGTCGCCGAGCAGATCGGCCAGTGTGGACACGAACGTCGCCCCTTTATCCCGCGTCCACCGCCGAGAGGGCACCCAGTACCTGCTGTGCGCCTGACCCGATCCCGATCAGGCGCATAGCGCGGCGTTCCCGGGGCCGGGAGTAGTCGCAGCGCGTCGTGCAGTCGGGTCCCGTCGGGGGTGGCGCACCGACGACGCCATCACCGGGGCGTAGGTCTCGTCGGCACTCTCGCCGACCACATCGGGCAGCAAGGCGAACGTCCCGCGGCCTACCCGCCACGCCCGACCTTGACACGGCGTCGGAGCCTTTGGATCTGAACCGGGTGGTCAGATGGCTGCGAGGTCGGCTGACCGGAGTCGTTCGCAGTCGACAACCCCGAGCGGCTCGTTCGGCGCGGCATTGATCATCCGAGCGCAGCGGCCGGGGTTTTCACCGGGGTATGTGCCGTCGTGAGCGACCCGCGTCATCACCTCCCGGATCAGCCTCGAGTATTCGTCCAGAATCTCCGCTGCGTAGGGCGTGTCCGGGTGCCGAACGCTCAGATGAACGCCGTCATACTGGCGGGAGACCCAGACGTGAGTATCGTCTGCTTCAGTTACCCTGCCGATGGTTTTGGCGTTCCATTCCGCATGCTGGTCGCCCCCCGGGAGCTTCCTGTAGTCGGTGAAGGAGACCATGGAGAAGAGGTCTTTCCGTGTCACGTGGAAGTCATCTCCAAGAAGCTCGAGGATCCGCAATACCGGGATTCTCGCCAGTCGAATGGCGCTCCGTATGCTCTGTTGTGCCCGTTCCATCACCTGGACGAAATTGTCGTCCCCGGCCAACGAAAAGTCCACGGGGTGACAGGTGATGAACCAGCCCATCGCATGTTGCCACTGTGGCTCGTGTCGGGTATGGACTGGGATCACTGTTCGGAAGTCCTTTTCCCCGGTAATTGAATGCACAGAAATCGCCATCGCGGTCAGGAGTCCTGCGAAGAGCCCACCTCCGGCCGCTGTACAGACTGCTTCGAACGCGGAGGCTTCCTCGGGCGTCAGGAGCTGACTGTTGGAGACGGTCTGGGGCCACGGTTGTCCGCCGAGGCCCAAGTCCAAGGGAAAGGTTGGCGTCGTTCCGCCGCAGGCCCGGACGAACTCCCGCCACGTTCCCACAGCCGGATCATCGATGACAACGGCCGCGCCACGGCTGCGTTCGACGGCGCAGAGCTCGAGGAAACTGCCGGTTTCGGGCAGCTCAGGTCTCTGTCCCATCAGGAACGCCGAGTAGCTGGTCTGCAGTTCCCACACTGCCAACGCCAGTGAGAATCCGTCTCCGGCTACGTGGTCCAGCGCCACGAAGACTGTTGAACGTGTACCGCGGCTGATGACACCCAGGACGATGGGTGGCCACGCGAAGGGGTCAGTGCCCGCGGCGAAGCGTTCGTCGAGGTAGGCGTGCAACGCTTCCTCTGACGTGAAGAGCGACGGTGCCCTCTGTACCAGGGAGACCGCTTCGGGCGGAAGAGTAAAGCGTTCGATACCGCCATCGCCGGTCCGGAAGCCGCTTCGGGTGGTCTCGTGTCGGCGCAACCACAAGGTGAAAGCATCGCCCAGGGCTTGAAGATCGGCTGGGCCGTCGATGTCGAATGAGGTGGCAATCCAGGGATTGCCGGGCAAGCCCGCGTCATGGGCGGCCAGGGAGGACCGCAGATGCAGCTCCTGGTTGTAGGACAGCGGCACGGGGTCGATCGGTGCGAGCCGGGCGGCCGATGCCGTCTCCGGGGTCACCGTCCACTCCACGAGGAGCCCCGGCGCAGGATGAAAATCAAGAAACGAAATCGGTTGCATTGGATCGTTAACCCTCACTCCTGCAGGGCGTCTGCAGGTCGATTTGTCGCGGCCGTTCGCATGCGTCGGAAGAGATCCACAGGCCTGGGCAACGACCCCGGTGGACAGGTTGACCAGCCGGGACGGGTCCTTGGGCAAGTCGGTGAAGCTTGGCGGGTTGAGAGATGAAGACCGTTCCGGGCCGCACCGCATGAGCGCCGATCGAGTGGATGGCGTCGCTCGTCTGGCCGGCCACGAGCAGCCGGCCCGCGCCGTTGGCGCGGACGAGATCGTCGGCCTTCCGGGTGTCGGGCTCTCCCGAGCAGGTGGCGCCGCCTTGCTCAGCAGCAGCCCGCGCGGCTCCGGCGAGGAGCGATCGGAGTCCGCGTCGGTGAGCCCCAGCGGCGCCGAGTGGAGGGCACCGGGAGGACCGTGGTGATTCAGGCGGTGTCGGCCGGCACCGAGCAGCGGGTGAGCTGGGCGGTCGCCGGCCGGGGACAGCGGTGGACCGCCTCGGCGCTGTTGGGAGCGGACAGGCTTACGTCGGGGTTGGAGTGGGCTACGTAGCCGGTCCCGTCCGGGACGATGGAGATCGCGTCGACGGCGCCATTGATCGAAGTCGCTGCCGGTATCGGCGGGGTCGGGCAAAGGTGAGGTAGACCGGATCGCCGAGTTGCGAGATGTCGCGGGGGATTGACGGCCTTCATCGTTGCACCGCGACCGTGGGTGGCGGTGCGGCGAAGAGCGTCGGGGCGGAGCCGGCGCCTATCTGCATGGGAAGCGCCGCGGCGCTGGGACGTGCAGTGATGCCAGCAGGCCAGGGGGCTGGGAGGCCGATATCGCGGGGCAGACGCATGAGCTCTCCTCACAGCTGCGGCCCGACAGGGCGCCGAGATCCGCAGCTGCATCTTGGTCAGGGCGCGCAGCGCCACACAACCATCGTGCTCACTGTTCGTGCACAGTTCAACTGCGATACCACCATTGGAGTTAACCCAAAAGCGGGGTGCCGAGCCCGAGCAGCAGGCAGCGGTGGAGCGTGGCTTGCGTCGATGTCCGCTGGGCCCTGAGCGCCGCGATCAGTGACGTCTCCGTCCAGTTCGACCTGGTGTCACCTGGATGGGTAACGGACCGAAATGGACAGCGGACCCTTTCCAACCTGCCGCGGGTCGGGTTCGGGACCTGCGCGGCGTGGTGGCTGGGCATGAGTGAAGCCCCTGGTAGACGGGTTATTGCCTGGCTCAACTCTTCCGACCGAGAGCTTCGGGTGCCTTCCTGCTCCGCAGGGATGACCGTGTCCAACCGCGCGCTGATCATGCTGTCCGACGCGCTACGCCACCGGCGCACGCAACTGGGCACGAGGTGGCGGCGCCTCGATGCCGGACAACAAGCCCTGCTGGTCGTGGCGCATCTGCGCACCGTGCGGGCAACGGATGCTGGGCACGAGCAGCTCGTGGCGTGGGCGCGGCGGGAGTGTCGG
>NZ_JAODNI010000184.1 GCF_025465255.1 Pseudonocardia sp. | reverse complement strand
GCGATCAAAACTCAGCAAGGAGGTGACGGTCACCCGCTTACCTCCGACGTCATCGACCGGCCGCCCGCGACGCCGGATGCTCATGAGGTGCCCGGCCGGGGCACGGACACCCAGGAGGACACCATGACCGCCTATGCCATCGCCCACCTGCGCAGCGTCGACCTGAACGCCTCGATCGTGGAGTACCTGACCCGCATCGACGCGACACTCGAGCCGCACGGGGGCGCCTTCGTCGTGCACGGCGCCACGCCCGACGTCCTCGAGGACGAGTTCCCCGGCACCGTCGTGGTGATCGGCTTCCCGACCCTCGACGACGCCCGCGCCTGGTACGACTCGCCCGCCTACCGGGCGATCCTGCCGCTGCGCACCGAGAACTCCGACGGGACGGCGTTCCTCGTCGAGGGCGTGGCCGCCGGCTACCGTGCGGACTCGTTCCTCACGAAGGCGTGAGGCTCAGTGCCGGTGGCCGGTGTGCTCCGCCGGCCGCCGGAGCATCGCCAGCACCATCGCCGGGAGCATGAGCACGTGGCCCGCCAGGATCACGCCCTCCCCGGAGAGCACACCCGCCCAGTACGGCACGAGGAGCAGCACGAACGGCACGTACATGGCGAGCGCACCGACGGCCGCGGCGCGGGCGGCGACCAGACCGGGCTCGCGTACTGGCTCTGCCCACCCGCCCGGCGGACCGGCAGGACCGGCTCGCGGGCGATCGCCTGCTCGACGAGCGCGAGCGCCAGGTCCATCCCGGCGGTCACGCCCGCCGAGGTCCAGATCCGGCCGGCCCGCACGAAGATCGGGTCCGGCCGGACTTCGACCTCGGGGTGCTCGGCGGCGAACCGCCCCGCCGCGCGCCAGTGCGTCGTGGCCGGCAGCCCGTCGAGCAGTCCGGCGCGGGCGAGCAGGAAGGATCCTGTGCAGACGGACACGATCCGCTCCGCGCGTGCCGCCGCCTGCCGGATCCACGCGACGAGCACCGGCGTGTCGAGCTCACGCGTGCCACCCCCGCCCGGGACCAGCAGCGTGCCGCGCTCGCCCACGAACTCGACCTCGTAGCCCGCCTTCCCCCGCAGCACCCAGGTGGCGATGCGCAGGACCTCGTGCGGCCCCACGGCGTCCAGGGCTGGATGCCGTCGAAGACCGGGACGAGGACGCGATGCAGGGCCACGCCACAGCGGTGGCGGGGCCCGTGGATGGCGTCAACGACGGGCTCCCCTCGGATCCCGCCATCGGCAGGACGCGGGCATCAGGGGTGACCCCGGACGGGAGGGGCTGCGATGATCGCCGCGTGGCACGCAGACACGCTCCGGTGCGGAACCTGGTCTGGGCCGAGCGGGCGGCGGAGGCCGAGCGCGCCGTCCGGAGCCGCTCGGTGCGCCGGCTCGCCGGCGTCGTCCAGGGGACCCGGATCGGGCGGGTCGCCGCGAACCGTCCGGCGAGCCCGCACACCCTGCTCGGTCCGTGGCACTACTGGTGGCAGGCGCACCTGCTGGACTGCCTGCTCGACGCCCAGCTGCGCGAGCCCTCGGACCGCCGCGGCCGCGAGCTCGCCGCGCTCGTCCGCGGGATCCGGCTGCGCAACCTCGGCCGCTGGACCAACGACTACTACGACGACATCGCCTGGTTGGGCCTGGTCGTGCGCCGGGCCGGCGTCCGGCTCCGGAGGACCGGGCCGAAGGCCGTCGCCGCGATCACCGCACGGCTGCGCGCGGGCCACACCCCGGCCGGCGGTGGCGGCATCTGGTGGCGCCGGGGCGACGACTTCAAGAACGCCCCGGCGAACGGTCCGGCGGCGATCCTGCTGGCCAGGACCGGGGACGTCGCCCGCGCCGTCGCGATCGTCGACTGGATGGCCGCGACGCTCGTCGACCCGGACACCGGCCTGGTCCGGGACGGGATCCGGCCCGACCCGGTCACGGGGGTCTGGACGGTCGAGGGCATCGCCTACACCTACTGCCAGGGTGTCTACCTAGGCGCCTGCGTCGAGCTGGCCGAACGCGACGGGGACCCGCGCTGGGCGCGCCGCGCCGCCGCCGTCGTCGAGGCGGTCCGGGAGCACCTGGCGGAGCCCGACGGGGTGATCGGCGGCTACGACGACGGCGGGGACGGTGGCCTGTTCAACGGCATCCTGGTCCGCTACCTGGCGGACGCGGCGGTCCGGCTGCCGGCGCTCGCCCCCACGGCCGCGCACCTGGTGACGGCGAGCGCGGAGCGGGCATGGGAGAACCGGGCCACCGACGCGTCCGGCCCGGTGTTCGCCCACGACTGGCGGCGTCCCGCGCGTCAGCCGCGAGCCGGGACCCCGGAGTCCGCGCTGTCCGTGCAGCTCTCGGGCTGGATGCTGCTCGAGGCCGCCGCCCGCCTGGAACGGGGCCGGTAGTGGATCAGATCTGTCCGGGCGAGGGTTCGGCAGAGCTGTCGTCGACGGGCTTGCGCATCTCCTGACGGAACCGCACCAGCCCCAGCACCGTCCCGATCACGAAGAACGCGATCGCCCCGACGACGACCACGTGCTTGACCCACGGGACGCCGTCCAGCGCCCCGGCGCCGTAGAAGCCGAGCATCATCAGCGTCGGCACCCAGAGGAGCGCCCCGACGGCGTTGGCCACGATGAACCTCCGGTTGTCCATCCGCGCGGCCCCCGCGATCATCGGCGCCAGGGTGCGGATCCAGGGGATCCACCGGGCGACGACGATCGACCAGAAGCCTCGCCGGTCCAGGAACGCCCCGGTCCGGTCCAGGTTCGCCCGGTTGAGCATCTTCCCGTCCTTGCGGGCCAGCAGCCGGGTCCCGGTGTAGCGCCCGACGAGGTAGCCGACCTGGTTGCCGGCCACCGCGACGCCGGTGGCGACCGCGGCGAGCAGCCAGGCGCCGCCCTCGTGGCCGTGCGCCGCGAGCACGACGCCCGCGGCGACCAGCAGGGAGTCCCCGGGCAGGAACAGCCCGACGACGAACGCACACTCCAGGAACACGAAGGTCAGGACGACGATCCAGACGGTGACCGGCCCCGCGGAACCGAGCGGCTCGAAGGCGAGGTAGTGGTCTGCTGCGAGCGTCATCGTCGTCTCGGATCTCCTGACGGGGCGCCGGGAGGAGGTTCGCCCGGCGCCGTCGCGTGCATCAGCGGGCGTGCGCGCCCTTGGGGCGGTCGCGCCGTGCCCGCAGGATCTCGATGATGATCGGGACCACCGAGAGGAGCACGATGAGGATGAGCATCAGCTCGATGTTGTTCTTGACGACGTCGAACTGGCCGAGGAAGTAGCCGAGCACCGTGACGCCGGCAGCCCAGGCGACGCCGCCGATCAGCGAGTACGTCAGGTAGCGCTTGGCCTCCATCTGCCCGACGCCCGCCATGACGGTGATGAAGGTCCGGACGACCGGGACGAACCGGCCCAGCACGATCGCCCGGTTGCCGTACTTGTCGAAGAACTCCTGGGTCTTCGCCACGTGGCTCGGCTTGAACAGCCTGCTCTTCGGCTTGTCGAAGATCGCGGGCCCGGCCTTGCGGCCGATCGCGTACCCCGTGGCGTTCCCGGCGAACGCGGCCACGATCAGGATCAGGCAGGTGAGCCACAGCGGCGTCCTGATCGCGCCGCTCGCCACGAACAGGCCCGCCGTGAACAGCAGCGAGTCACCGGGCAGGAAGAAGCCGAGGAGCAGGCCGCACTCGGCGAAGACGATCAGCGCCAGGCCGACGAGCGCCCAGGGGCCGAGCCATTCGATGATGGTGTCGGGCTTCAGCCATTCGGGGCCGAGCGCGAGGGTCGTGGTGGCGAGAGGCGTCACGGGGCATGACGGTACCGGTCGGGCCCGTCAGCCGATCGTGGGCAGTACTCCCGGGAGCAGGATCGAGATCAGCGCGAGCCCGCACCCGAGCACCGCGCCGGCCAGCAGGGCGATCAGCAACGGCCAGAGGATCGGCCCGAGCGCGCTCGCGGACGTCTGGCGGGCGACACCGGGGGCCGGCCGCCCCGCTCCCGGCGGGCCGGGGGCGCGCGGCGGCGGTGGCAGCGTTGACGGCTGGTCCCGGGTGGCCGACGAGGCGGGGGCCGGCACGTGGGGCACGGAGCCGCCGGACTGCGACGCGTGGGCGCGCAGTGCCTCGGCCAGCCGCTGCTCCGGATCCGGCGCGGCGTACGGCTGGGGTGCTCCCTGCCGGCTCATGGCGTCCCCGTCCTCATTCAGCGTCCCCCGGATCGTTCCGCGAGCACCCGGGCGACCGTGTCGAGCGCCCGGCTGGCGGTCGACTTCACGGTGCCCCGGCTGATCCCGGCGGACTCGGCGATCTCCGCCTCCGAGAGCCCACCGTAGTAGCGCAGCACGAGGACCTCACGCTGTCGGGGCGGGAGCGACGCCAGGGCGTCGACCACCGACTGGTGTTCCGCGGACAGCATGGCCAGCGACTCCGCGGAGCGCGCGTTGACCCCGTGCGGCGCCACGTACTCCCGGGCGGTGCGGCGGCGCCGGAGAACGGACCGCGACCCGTTGACGACCGCGGTGCGCAGGTACGCGACGGCGGCGGCCTCGTCCCGCAGCCCCGACCAGTGCCGGTGCAGGCCGGTGAAGGCCTCCTGCACGACGTCCTCGGCGGTGGCGGGCTGGTCCACGAGCAGGACGGCCAGCCGGATGAGCCGCATCCGGTGGTCCCGGTAGAGGTCCGCGAGCGTCAGCGGGGCCGGTGGTGCACCCGTCGGCGGGGCCGCGGGCGGGGCCACCGTCGGGTCCGGGCGGCTGTCGATCCGCCGCAGTCGGGTGAGGGTGCGCTCGACAGCACCCTCGGCGCCGCTGTCCCCCGCGGCGTCGAGCCGGCCGTCGATCCAGCCCTCGATCCGGTCCCCCACGCCGTCAGCTTAACGGCGAGGTCGATCAGGGGTCCTCACCGCGCGTCCCGGGTAGGCGATACTGACTGCCGAAATCCGTGGACGTCGAGGAGGTCAACCATGCCGATCGCCACTCCCGAGATCTACAACGAGATGCTGGACAAGGCGAAGAGCGGCGAGTACGCCTATCCCGCCATCAACGTGACCAGCACGGAGACGCTGAACGCGGCCCTGCGCGGCTTCGCCGAGGCGGGCAGCGACGGCATCGTCCAGGTGTCCACCGGCGGTGCCGAGTTCCTCTCCGGGACCCGGGTCAAGGACATGGTCACGGGTGCGGTCGGGCTGGCCGAGTTCGCCCATGCGGTCGCGGACAGGTACCCGATCAACGTGGCGTTGCACACCGACCACTGCCCCAAGGACAAGCTGGACAGCTTCGTCCGGCCGCTCATCAAGATTAGCCAGGAGCGCGTCGCGAAGGGCCTGAACCCGCTCTTCCAGTCCCACATGTGGGACGGCTCGGCGGTGGAGCTCGAGGAGAACCTGAAGATCGCGGCGGAGCTGCTCGAGGAGGCGGCGAAGGCGAAGATCATCCTCGAGGTCGAGATCGGTGTCGTGGGCGGCGAGGAGGACGGCGTCGCGCACGACATCAACGAGAAGCTCTACACCGCGCCGGGCGACTACGAGCGCGTGGTCGAGATGCTCGGCGCCGGGGAGAAGGGCCGCTACCTGCTGGCCGCGACCTTCGGCAACGTGCACGGCGTCTATAAGCCGGGCAACGTCAAGCTCCGCCCGGAGATCCTGAAGCAGGGTCAGGAGGTCGCACGGGAGAAGCTCGGCCTGAGCCACGGCGAGAAGCCGTTCGACCTGGTCTTCCACGGCGGCTCCGGCTCGCTCCTGGAGGAGATCCACGAGGCGCTCACCTACGGCGTCGTGAAGATGAACGTGGACACCGACACCCAGTACGCGTTCACCCGGCCCATCGCCGACCACATGTTCAAGAACTACGACGGCGTGCTGAAGGTGGACGGCGAGGTCGGTAACAAGAAGGCCTACGACCCGCGCGTCTACATGAAGAAGGCCGAGGTCGCGATGTCCGAGCGCGTCATCGAGGCCTGTGAGAACCTGAAGTCCGCCGGGAAGTCGCTGGCGGGCTGACCCGCGGGGATGCTCCGGGCCCGAGGGGGCAGGATGTCGGCATGAGTGTGCACGGCAACCTTCTCGGCCCGGAGCCGACCCGCCTCCCGATCGACCCCGCGGCGGCCGCGCTGGAGAACGGTGAGGACCCGGCCGACGTGGCCGCGGCCAGCCCGACGTCGGTGATCGCCTGGGCCACCCTCGCCGAGAACTCCCTCGCCGAGGGCGCCTCGATCACCGCCTACGCGTACGCCCGCACCGGGTACCACCGCGGCCTGGATCAGCTCCGGCGCAACGGTTGGAAGGGCTTCGGCCCGATCCCGTGGTCGCACGAGCCCAACCGCGGCGTCCTGCGGGCGCTCGCCGCGCTGCTGCGCGCGTCCGAGGCGATCGGCGAGACGGACGAGGTCGAACGCCTCCGCGCCTTCATCGCGGAGTCCGATCCCACGGCGCCGGCCGCACTCGGCCTGGCCTGACGGCCGTGCTCCGCCGGATTCGCTCCCGGGCCCGCACGCGGCTGGAGCTCGGCGGACGGCGGCTGCGGGTCTCGGCGCTGCCGATCCTGCAGTGCTCCGTGGCGGCCGGGATCGCCTGGTGGGTCGCGAACGACCTGGTCGGGCACGACCGGCCCTTCTTCGCGCCGATCGCCGCGGTCCTGTGCCTCGGCGTCTCCCTCGGGACGCGGCGCCGGCGGGTGGTCGAGCTCGTCGTCGGCGTCAGCCTCGGCGTGCTCGTCGGGGACCTGCTGATCTCCGCGATCGGCTCGGGGACCTGGCAGATCGCGCTGGTCGTGGCGCTGGCGATGGCGGCCGCGGTGTTCACCGACGGGGCCACGCTGATCGTCGCACAGGCCGGCTCGTCCGCCGTGCTCGTCGCGACGCTGCTGCCGCCCGGAGGCGTCGGTGGGGTCAACCGCGCCCTCGACGCGGTGATCGGCGGCGCGGTGGGGCTGCTCGTCGCCGCCGTCCTGCCGTCGCACCCGCTCGGCCCCGTCCGCCGGCAGGCCCACGCGGTGCTCGACGAGCTCGCGGGCGTCCTGTTCGGCATCGCGGACGCCCTGCGCGGACGGGACGCGGAAGCGGCGAGCGCGGCGCTCGCCCGGGCCCGGCGGAGCCAGCCCCTGATCGACGCGCTGCGGGCCGCCCTGGCCTCCGGCCGCGAGGTGACGTCGGTGGCCCCCCTGCGCCGCCCGCACCGGCGCACGCTGCTCCGGTTCACGGAGCTCGCCGAGCGCACGGACTACGCGATGCGCAACGCCCGGGTGCTCGCCCGGCGCGCGCTCACGGCCATCGGGGACGACGAGCCCGCGGTCGAGGACCTGGCCGACGCCGTCGCGCAGCTGGGCGCGGCGGTGCAGAAGCTGACCGAGCAGATCGGCGAGGACGGGGACCGGGCGAAGGCCCGCGAACCGATCCTCGAGCTCGTCCACGACTCGCCGGTCCTCGGGGACGGGGCCGGTGACCGCGGAGTGTCCGAGCAGGTCATGATCGCGCAGCTCCGCTCGATCGCGATCGACCTGCTGCAGGCCACGGGCCTGACCCGGCAGGAGGCCCAGGCCGCCCTGCGCGCCCACCTCTGAGAGGTGCGCGGGTGTGCGCAGAGCGCTCTGCGCACACCCGCGCACCTCTCAGAGGTGGGCGCGCAGGGCGGCCTGGGCCTCCTGCCGGGTCAGGCCCGTGGCCTGCAGCAGGTCGATCGCGATCGAGCGGAGCTGCGCGATCATGACCTGCTCGGACACTCCGCGGTCACCGGCCCCGTCCCCGAGGACCGGCGAGTCGTGGACGAGCTCGAGGATCGGTTCGCGGGCCTTCGCCCGGTCCCCGTCCTCGCCGATCTGCTCGGTCAGCTTCTGCACCGCCGCGCCCAGCTGCGCGACGGCGTCGGCCAGGTCCTCGACCGCGGGCTCGTCGTCCCCGATGGCCGTGAGCGCGCGCCGGGCGAGCACCCGGGCGTTGCGCATCGCGTAGTCCGTGCGCTCGGCGAGCTCCGTGAACCGGAGCAGCGTGCGCCGGTGCGGGCGGCGCAGGGGGGCCACCGACGTCACCTCGCGGCCGGAGGCCAGGGCGGCCCGCAGCGCGTCGATCAGGGGCTGGCTCCGCCGGGCCCGGGCGAGCGCCGCGCTCGCCGCTTCCGCGTCCCGTCCGCGCAGGGCGTCCGCGATGCCGAACAGGACGCCCGCGAGCTCGTCGAGCACCGCGTGGGCCTGCCGGCGGACGGGGCCGAGCGGGTGCGACGGCAGGACGGCGGCGACGAGCAGCCCCACCGCGCCGCCGATCACCGCGTCGAGGGCGCGGTTGACCCCACCGACGCCTCCGGGCGGCAGCAGCGTCGCGACGAGCACGGCGGACGAGCCGGCCTGTGCGACGATCAGCGTGGCCCCGTCGGTGAACACCGCGGCCGCCATCGCCAGCGCCACGACCAGCGCGATCTGCCAGGTCCCCGAGCCGATCGCGGAGATCAGCAGGTCCCCGACGAGCACGCCGAGGCTGACGCCGACGACGAGCTCGACCACCCGCCGGCGCCGCGTCCCGAGGGAGACGCCGAGGCACAGGACCGCGGCGATCGGCGCGAAGAAGGGCCGGTCGTGCCCGACCAGGTCGTTCGCGACCCACCAGGCGATCCCGGCCGCCACGGAGCACTGCAGGATCGGCAGCGCCGAGACCCGCAGCCGCCGTCCGCCGAGCTCCAGCCGCGTGCGGGCCCGGGAGCGAATCCGGCGGAGCACGGCCGTCAGGCCAGGCCGAGTGCGGCCGGCGCCGTGGGATCGGACTCCGCGATGAAGGCGCGGAGGCGTTCGACCTCGTCCGTCTCGCCGATCGCCTCGGACGCGCGCAGCAGCGCGGCGAGCGCCCGCAGGACGCCGCGGTTGGGCTCGTGCGACCACGGGATCGGGCCGAAGCCCTTCCAACCGTTGCGCCGGAGCTGATCCAGGCCGCGGTGGTACCCGGTGCGGGCGTACGCGTAGGCGGTGATCGAGGCGCCCTCGGCGAGGGAGTTCTCGGCGAGGGTGGCCCAGGCGATCACCGACGTCGGGCTGGCCGCGGCCACGTCGGCCGGGTCCTCACCGTTCTCCAGCGCGGCCGCCGCGGGGTCGATCGGGAGGCGGGTCGGCTCCGGGCCGAGAAGGTTGCCGTGCACACTCATGCCGACATCCTGCCCCCTCGGGCCCGGAGCATCCCCGCGGGTCAGCCCGCCAGCGACTTCCCGGCGGACTTCAGGTTCTCACAGGCCTCGATGACGCGCTCGGACATCGCGACCTCGGCCTTCTTCATGTAGACGCGCGGGTCGTAGGCCTTCTTGTTACCGACCTCGCCGTCCACCTTCAGCACGCCGTCGTAGTTCTTGAACATGTGGTCGGCGATGGGCCGGGTGAACGCGTACTGGGTGTCGGTGTCCACGTTCATCTTCACGACGCCGTAGGTGAGCGCCTCGTGGATCTCCTCCAGGAGCGAGCCGGAGCCGCCGTGGAAGACCAGGTCGAACGGCTTCTCGCCGTGGCTCAGGCCGAGCTTCTCCCGTGCGACCTCCTGACCCTGCTTCAGGATCTCCGGGCGGAGCTTGACGTTGCCCGGCTTATAGACGCCGTGCACGTTGCCGAAGGTCGCGGCCAGCAGGTAGCGGCCCTTCTCCCCGGCGCCGAGCATCTCGACCACGCGCTCGTAGTCGCCCGGCGCGGTGTAGAGCTTCTCGTTGATGTCGTGCGCGACGCCGTCCTCCTCGCCGCCCACGACACCGATCTCGACCTCGAGGATGATCTTCGCCTTCGCCGCCTCCTCGAGCAGCTCCGCCGCGATCTTCAGGTTCTCCTCGAGCTCCACCGCCGAGCCGTCCCACATGTGGGACTGGAAGAGCGGGTTCAGGCCCTTCGCGACGCGCTCCTGGCTAATCTTGATGAGCGGCCGGACGAAGCTGTCCAGCTTGTCCTTGGGGCAGTGGTCGGTGTGCAACGCCACGTTGATCGGGTACCTGTCCGCGACCGCATGGGCGAACTCGGCCAGCCCGACCGCACCCGTGACCATGTCCTTGACCCGGGTCCCGGAGAGGAACTCGGCACCGCCGGTGGACACCTGGACGATGCCGTCGCTGCCCGCCTCGGCGAAGCCGCGCAGGGCCGCGTTCAGCGTCTCCGTGCTGGTCACGTTGATGGCGGGATAGGCGTACTCGCCGCTCTTCGCCTTGTCCAGCATCTCGTTGTAGATCTCGGGAGTGGCGATCGGCATGGTTGACCTCCTCGACGTCCACGGATTTCGGCAGTCAGTATCGCCTACCCGGGACGCGCGGTGAGGACCCCTGATCGACCTCGCCGTTAAGCTGACGGCGTGGGGGACCGGATCGAGGGCTGGATCGACGGCCGGCTCGACGCCGCGGGGGACAGCGGCGCCGAGGGTGCTGTCGAGCGCACCCTCACCCGACTGCGGCGGATCGACAGCCGCCCGGACCCGACGGTGGCCCCGCCCGCGGCCCCGCCGACGGGTGCACCACCGGCCCCGCTGACGCTCGCGGACCTCTACCGGGACCACCGGATGCGGCTCATCCGGCTGGCCGTCCTGCTCGTGGACCAGCCCGCCACCGCCGAGGACGTCGTGCAGGAGGCCTTCACCGGCCTGCACCGGCAC
This sequence comes from Pseudonocardia sp., assembly GCF_025465255.1. Classification (GTDB taxonomy): domain Bacteria; phylum Actinomycetota; class Actinomycetes; order Mycobacteriales; family Pseudonocardiaceae; genus Pseudonocardia. The sequence continues at coordinate 4,541 of NZ_JAODNI010000184.1, read as the reverse complement.
TGGTCGGGGCTGCGGGACGAGGCCGCCGCCGTCGCGTACCTGCGCACCGCGGTCGTCAACGGGTCGCGGTCCGTTCTCCGGCGCCGCCGCACCGCCCGGGAGTACGTGGCGCCGCACGGGGTCAACGCGCGCTCCGCGGAGTCGCTGGCCATGCTGTCCGCGGAACACCAGTCGGTGGTCGACGCCCTGGCGTCGCTCCCGCCCCGACAGCGTGAGGTCCTCGTGCTGCGCTACTACGGTGGGCTCTCGGAGGCGGAGATCGCCGAGTCCGCCGGGATCAGCCGGGGCACCGTGAAGTCGACCGCCAGCCGGGCGCTCGACACGGTCGCCCGGGTGCTCGCGGAACGATCCGGGGGACGCTGAATGAGGACGGGGACGCCATGAGCCGGCAGGGAGCACCCCAGCCGTACGCCGCGCCGGATCCGGAGCAGCGGCTGGCCGAGGCACTGCGCGCCCACGCGTCGCAGTCCGGCGGCTCCGTGCCCCACGTGCCGGCCCCCGCCTCGTCGGCCACCCGGGACCAGCCGTCAACGCTGCCACCGCCGCCGCGCGCCCCCGGCCCGCCGGGAGCGGGGCGGCCGGCCCCCGGTGTCGCCCGCCAGACGTCCGCGAGCGCGCTCGGGCCGATCCTCTGGCCGTTGCTGATCGCCCTGCTGGCCGGCGCGGTGCTCGGGTGCGGGCTCGCGCTGATCTCGATCCTGCTCCCGGGAGTACTGCCCACGATCGGCTGACGGGCCCGACCGGTACCGTCATGCCCCGTGACGCCTCTCGCCACCACGACCCTCGCGCTCGGCCCCGAATGGCTGAAGCCCGACACCATCATCGAATGGCTCGGCCCCTGGGCGCTCGTCGGCCTGGCGCTGATCGTCTTCGCCGAGTGCGGCCTGCTCCTCGGCTTCTTCCTGCCCGGTGACTCGCTGCTGTTCACGGCGGGCCTGTTCGTGGCGAGCGGCGCGATCAGGACGCCGCTGTGGCTCACCTGCCTGATCCTGATCGTGGCCGCGTTCGCCGGGAACGCCACGGGGTACGCGATCGGCCGCAAGGCCGGGCCCGCGATCTTCGACAAGCCGAAGAGCAGGCTGTTCAAGCCGAGCCACGTGGCGAAGACCCAGGAGTTCTTCGACAAGTACGGCAACCGGGCGATCGTGCTGGGCCGGTTCGTCCCGGTCGTCCGGACCTTCATCACCGTCATGGCGGGCGTCGGGCAGATGGAGGCCAAGCGCTACCTGACGTACTCGCTGATCGGCGGCGTCGCCTGGGCTGCCGGCGTCACGGTGCTCGGCTACTTCCTCGGCCAGTTCGACGTCGTCAAGAACAACATCGAGCTGATGCTCATCCTCATCGTGCTCCTCTCGGTGGTCCCGATCATCATCGAGATCCTGCGGGCACGGCGCGACCGCCCCAAGGGCGCGCACGCCCGCTGATGCACGCGACGGCGCCGGGCGAACCTCCTCCCGGCGCCCCGTCAGGAGATCCGAGACGACGATGACGCTCGCAGCAGACCACTACCTCGCCTTCGAGCCGCTCGGTTCCGCGGGGCCGGTCACCGTCTGGATCGTCGTCCTGACCTTCGTGTTCCTGGAGTGTGCGTTCGTCGTCGGGCTGTTCCTGCCCGGGGACTCCCTGCTGGTCGCCGCGGGCGTCGTGCTCGCGGCGCACGGCCACGAGGGCGGCGCCTGGCTGCTCGCCGCGGTCGCCACCGGCGTCGCGGTGGCCGGCAACCAGGTCGGCTACCTCGTCGGGCGCTACACCGGGACCCGGCTGCTGGCCCGCAAGGACGGGAAGATGCTCAACCGGGCGAACCTGGACCGGACCGGGGCGTTCCTGGACCGGCGAGGCTTCTGGTCGATCGTCGTCGCCCGGTGGATCCCCTGGATCCGCACCCTGGCGCCGATGATCGCGGGGGCCGCGCGGATGGACAACCGGAGGTTCATCGTGGCCAACGCCGTCGGGGCGCTCCTCTGGGTGCCGACGCTGATGATGCTCGGCTTCTACGGCGCCGGGGCGCTGGACGGCGTCCCGTGGGTCAAGCACGTGGTCGTCGTCGGGGCGATCGCGTTCTTCGTGATCGGGACGGTGCTGGGGCTGGTGCGGTTCCGTCAGGAGATGCGCAAGCCCGTCGACGACAGCTCTGCCGAACCCTCGCCCGGACAGATCTGATCCACTACCGGCCCCGTTCCAGGCGGGCGGCGGCCTCGAGCAGCATCCAGCCCGAGAGCTGCACGGACAGCGCGGACTCCGGGGTCCCGGCTCGCGGCTGACGCGCGGGACGCCGCCAGTCGTGGGCGAACACCGGGCCGGACGCGTCGGTGGCCCGGTTCTCCCATGCCCGCTCCGCGCTCGCCGTCACCAGGTGCGCGGCCGTGGGGGCGAGCGCCGGCAGCCGGACCGCCGCGTCCGCCAGGTAGCGGACCAGGATGCCGTTGAACAGGCCACCGTCCCCGCCGTCGTCGTAGCCGCCGATCACCCCGTCGGGCTCCGCCAGGTGCTCCCGGACCGCCTCGACGACGGCGGCGGCGCGGCGCGCCCAGCGCGGGTCCCCGTCGCGTTCGGCCAGCTCGACGCAGGCGCCTAGGTAGACACCCTGGCAGTAGGTGTAGGCGATGCCCTCGACCGTCCAGACCCCCGTGACCGGGTCGGGCCGGATCCCGTCCCGGACCAGGCCGGTGTCCGGGTCGACGAGCGTCGCGGCCATCCAGTCGACGATCGCGACGGCGCGGGCGACGTCCCCGGTCCTGGCCAGCAGGATCGCCGCCGGACCGTTCGCCGGGGCGTTCTTGAAGTCGTCGCCCCGGCGCCACCAGATGCCGCCACCGCCGGCCGGGGTGTGGCCCGCGCGCAGCCGTGCGGTGATCGCGGCGACGGCCTTCGGCCCGGTCCTCCGGAGCCGGACGCCGGCCCGGCGCACGACCAGGCCCAACCAGGCGATGTCGTCGTAGTAGTCGTTGGTCCAGCGGCCGAGGTTGCGCAGCCGGATCCCGCGGACGAGCGCGGCGAGCTCGCGGCCGCGGCGGTCCGAGGGCTCGCGCAGCTGGGCGTCGAGCAGGCAGTCCAGCAGGTGCGCCTGCCACCAGTAGTGCCACGGACCGAGCAGGGTGTGCGGGCTCGCCGGACGGTTCGCGGCGACCCGCCCGATCCGGGTCCCCTGGACGACGCCGGCGAGCCGGCGCACCGAGCGGCTCCGGACGGCGCGCTCGGCCTCCGCCGCCCGCTCGGCCCAGACCAGGTTCCGCACCGGAGCGTGTCTGCGTGCCACGCGGCGATCATCGCAGCCCCTCCCGTCCGGGGTCACCCCTGATGCCCGCGTCCTGCCGATGGCGGGATCCGAGGGGAGCCCGTCGTTGACGCCATCCACGGGCCCCGCCACCGCTGTGGCGTGGCCCTGCATCGCGTCCTCGTCCCGGTCTTCGACGGCATCCAGCCCTGGACGCCGTGGGGCCGCACGAGGTCCTGCGCATCGCCACCTGGGTGCTGCGGGGGAAGGCGGGCTACGAGGTCGAGTTCGTGGGCGAGCGCGGCACGCTGCTGGTCCCGGGCGGGGGTGGCACGCGTGAGCTCGACACGCCGGTGCTCGTCGCGTGGATCCGGCAGGCGGCGGCACGCGCGGAGCGGATCGTGTCCGTCTGCACAGGATCCTTCCTGCTCGCCCGCGCCGGACTGCTCGACGGGCTGCCGGCCACGACGCACTGGCGCGCGGCGGGGCGGTTCGCCGCCGAGCACCCCGAGGTCGAAGTCCGGCCGGACCCGATCTTCGTGCGGGCCGGCCGGATCTGGACCTCGGCGGGCGTGACCGCCGGGATGGACCTGGCGCTCGCGCTCGTCGAGCAGGCGATCGCCCGCGAGCCGGTCCTGCCGGTCCGCCGGGCGGGTGGGCAGAGCCAGTACGCGAGCCCGGTCTGGTCGCCGCCCGCGCCGCGGCCGTCGGTGCGCTCGCCATGTACGTGCCGTTCGTGCTGCTCCTCGTGCCGTACTGGGCGGGTGTGCTCTCCGGGGAGGGCGTGATCCTGGCGGGCCACGTGCTCATGCTCCCGGCGATGGTGCTGGCGATGCTCCGGCGGCCGGCGGAGCACACCGGCCACCGGCACTGAGCCTCACGCCTTCGTGAGGAACGAGTCCGCACGGTAGCCGGCGGCCACGCCCTCGACGAGGAACGCCGTCCCGTCGGAGTTCTCGGTGCGCAGCGGCAGGATCGCCCGGTAGGCGGGCGAGTCGTACCAGGCGCGGGCGTCGTCGAGGGTCGGGAAGCCGATCACCACGACGGTGCCGGGGAACTCGTCCTCGAGGACGTCGGGCGTGGCGCCGTGCACGACGAAGGCGCCCCCGTGCGGCTCGAGTGTCGCGTCGATGCGGGTCAGGTACTCCACGATCGAGGCGTTCAGGTCGACGCTGCGCAGGTGGGCGATGGCATAGGCGGTCATGGTGTCCTCCTGGGTGTCCGTGCCCCGGCCGGGCACCTCATGAGCATCCGGCGTCGCGGGCGGCCGGTCGATGACGTCGGAGGTAAGCGGGTGACCGTCACCTCCTTGCTGAGTTTTGATCGC